>CAZJVX010000115.1:3275-5559 GCA_964549345.1 uncultured Flavobacteriales bacterium
TTTTTTAGCTGCAGGAGATTTTTTAGCTGCAACTTTTTCTTTTATTTCTTCGGCCATATGGCTTTATCTTGTATCTATAGTCATAGCCAACTAAAGAGAATTTAACTTACCTGGGCTATCAGGTTAAATACGGGCGACAAAATTAATCATATTTATGTAAAAAACAATATTCTAAGTTGATTAGAAACAAGATTCAACAAAAATCCATTACTTTAGGTCGTATATGGAGGCTAAATACATGAAAAGATGTTTAGAGTTGGCTCGAAAAGGGATGTCTTATGTTGCTCCAAATCCAATGGTAGGAGCCGTTGTTGTTTACAATGATAAAATTATAGGTGAAGGTTTTCATAAAAAATACGGGGAAAGTCATGCAGAAGTTCGTGCTATTCACAGTGTTGCAGACAAATCTTTACTTAAAAAATCAACTCTTTATGTGAATTTAGAACCTTGTTCGCACACGGGCAAAACACCTCCGTGCTGTGAATTAATATCGTCTTATAAAATTCCTAAAGTAGTGATAGGATGCGGGGATACATCTTCAAAAGTGAATGGAAATGGAATTGCACATTTAAAAAATAAAGGTGTCGAGGTGAAATGTGGTGTGCTTGAAGAAGAGTCAATTAGGCTTAATAAGAGATTTTTTACATTTCAACACAAAAAAAGACCATACATTATTTTAAAATGGGCTGAAAGCGCTGATGGTTTTATGGACCGAAAAAGAGATAAAAATGAAAAAGGAATTAATTGGATTTCAAAACCTAATACAAAGTTGGTTACTCATCAATGGAGGTCAGAAGAAGCATGCATCCTTGTGGGAAGGAAAACAGTTGAAAATGATAATCCAAGTTTAACCACTAGAGAAGTAAATGGCCCCAACCCAATCCGCTTAATCATTGATCCTAATTTAAAGCTTAAAAAAGGATATAAAGTTTTTAATGACGATGCTCAAACTTACCTATTTAATAATCTTAAAAATCAAAGAAATGGTAATGTAGCATACATAAAAGTCGGCAAAAAAAATTTCATATTGGATATGTTATCCTTTATATATCAGCAAAAATGGAATTCTATAATAGTTGAGGGTGGTGCATCTACTATTAATCAATTTTTAGAAAAAAATATTTGGGACGAAGCAAGAGTCATTGTTGGAAAACCCCAATTTAATAGTGGGTTAAGATCACCTGTTTTAATACAAAATGCATTTTCAATCGTAAACTTCAATGATGATATAGTAAAAACTTATTTGAATGAGTGATATCCTCTATACTATAATTACCTTTTCTTCTATGCTGATACTTTTCAAATATTTTGGTAGGTATCAAGTTAACAATCTACAGGCTATCATAGTAAATTATTTTACAGCTGGCAGTTTAGCCCTGTTTATCGCCAACGCAAATGGTATTCGAATCGTTTTTCAACATATCATTTTATCACCTTACATTTTACCCTCACTTATTATTGGACTGCTTTTCATCATCACCTTTAATCTATTAGCTTATGGCACACAAAAAATTGGTATAGCTATTTCTACTGTAGCTAACAAAATGTCAATGATTATACCTGTAATTATTGGGATTTATCTTTTTAAAGAGACCTTAGGAATAGTTAAATTAATTGGAATTATTCTTGCTATTTCAGCCATTTATATGACATCTACAAAAGGAGGGAAATTATCATTTGACAAAAAATATGTACCTATTATTTTACTCATTTTCTTTGGACAAGGTATGGCTGACGGCACATTAAGTTGGGCCCAAAAATTTACAATAACACCAGAAAATACCCCATTATTTTTTGCATGTACGTTTCTTTCTGCTGGAATATTAGGGAGCTTGTTTCTTTTATATGAACTTATTGTGAAAAAAATCAGATTCCAGACTAAAAGCATCCTGTGGGGAATAGCGTTAGGCATACCTAATTATCTTACTCTACAATTTTTTGTAAGGTCTCTTCAGTCACCCATTTTAGAGAGCTCTCAGGTTTTTCCAGTGGTAAATATGGGGGTTATCATACTATCAGCTGTTGGCGGAATACTTTTATTTAAGGAAAAATTGACACCATTTAATTGGTCTGGGATAGCTCTTGCTGTAATAGCCATCTCACTAATTACCTTCTTCTAAGCCAAGGTATCGTCAATGTCTGCAACTAGTTTATATAGCTTTTTAGCTGTTTCATCATTAATGTTCACAAGTGGGAGTCTCACATAGTCTTCACCGATATTAATCAGCTTTAATACATATTTAATCCCTCCTGGATTTCCGTCAGCAAATAGCTGTTGTATGAT
>CAZJVX010000116.1:0-5403 GCA_964549345.1 uncultured Flavobacteriales bacterium
TTGATAGTAAATCTTTTCGATTATGTCTATCGTCACTTACAGCTAGAGTCCTAAAAAATGGTATGGATATTTTAGGTATTGAACTACCATCTAGAATGTAAATCATTTGGAGACCTATGATACATATTCTAGCTGGAAAACGTTTCAGACCTTCTTTCCAGAGGAATGGAGGATAACCTCAGAATTTAAACCAGTGGAATATTATTGGAATTGGGAAGACTTTAATGTTCATGTAGATCATTATTATGTTGATTCGTCTAAAAAAAAGCACAAATTAATTCTATTACATGGCGGGGGTGGAAATGGACGATTATTATCTCCTATTGGGGTTTTTTTTCAAAAATTGGGTTATGAATGTATTGCACCTGATCTTCCTGGATTTGGTTTGACAAAAATTCATAAACCAAATTCCTACTATTCTTGGATAAACTTAGTCAATGAATTGGTAAATAAAGAACTTAAAAAAAGTAAATCTCCTATTATACTGTGTGGTGTAAGTTTGGGAGGAATGTTAGCTTACCAAGTAGCATGTTTGAATAAAAATATAAATGGACTTATCGTAACTAGTTTAGCGGATACTAGAAAAAAATCTGTTCAAATGGGTTTGTCCAAAAATAAATGGTTTGGCGCTTTTTCACCAACTCTTCTTAATGGGGCAAGCCGCATAACGGATGATATAAAAATACCTATAAAATGGACTACTAAAATGTGGGCCATGGCAAACAATCCTGAATTTGTAAAAGCGCTCATGAATGATAAAATAGGTTCAGGTAGTGCTGTATATTTAAAGTTTTTAAGAACGCTTTTTGAGGTTTCTCCAAAAATAGAACCTGAAGATTTCAATACGTGTCCTCTTTTATTTCTGCAACCGGAGAAAGATTATATTATTCCATGGTCTATGTCTAAACCATTCTATGATGCATTACCTTGCAAAAAGGAAATGATTATTTTGAAAAATTGCGGGCATATCCCACTTGAAAAGCCGGGAATAAATCAGATGATTGACGCTGCTATTTCTTTTCTAGAAAAACTGTAAACTACTTTTTGGAAAAATTCTTTTTCTCCTTGATTCTAGCTGCTTTACCTGTTCTTTCTCTTAGGTAAAATAATCTAGCTCTTCTTACAGATCCTTCCTTGTTCACAAGTATTTTTTCTATAAAAGGAGATGATAATGGAAAAATTCTCTCAACTCCTGTACCACCTGACATTTTTCTGATCGTAAATGTCTCTGTAGTTCCAGAACCTTTTCTTTGGATCACAGTTCCTTGAAAAGATTGCAATCTTTCCTTATTACCCTCTCTTATTTTATAAGTAACGGTAATGGTATCTCCAGAGCTGAACGATGGCCATTCTTTAGTCTCTGAAATTTCATTTGATATTTGCTTTACTTTATCCATGATCCGATTTTTAGGCCTGCAATATTACAAAGTTTTTTTTTAATTTTCATTACTGAATCTTATTATTTTAACAGATTAGGCCTTCTTTTTTTAGTGATTTCTATAGATTTTTCAAATCGCCACTTTTCTATTTCTTTTAAATTTCCCGAAGTTAGCACCTTAGGTACTTCCCATCCGTTAAATGACGAAGGTCTTGTATATACAGGGGGAGCAAGCAGGTCATCCTGAAAAGAGTCACTTAGTGCAGAAGTCTCATCATTAAGTACTCCAGGTTTTAGTCTGATAATAGAGTCACAAAACACAGCTGCAGGAATTTCCCCTCCAGAAAGTACATAATCACCAATGGATATTTCTTTAGTTACCAAATGTTCTCTCACGCGCTGATCAATTCCTTTATAGTGACCACAAATAATAATCAGGTTTTTTTGAAGAGAATGATGATTTGCCATTCTTTGGTTTAGCAGATTGCCATCTGGACACATGAAAATGACTTCATCATAAACCCTATTTTTTTTTAAGCTTTCAATACAATTGAATAGAGGTTCAATGGATAGAACCATCCCAGCTCCACCTCCAAATGCATAATCGTCTATGCTTTTTTGTTTATTTAAGCTGAAATCTCGTAGATCGTGAACATGAATTTCTACTATTTTTTTTTGTTGTGCACGCTTAAGTATAGAATGCTCAAAATAGCTATCTAACAGCGAAGGTATAGCACTAATAATATCAATCCTCATGATAACTTAATTTGCAATCCATCATAGGCCAATTTTATATTTTGAGGTAGAGTTGACTCAATTTCCTCGTGCAAGCCCATGTGATGAGAAATATGTGTTAAATAGGCCTTTTTAGGAGATAAATCGTTAATCATTTCAATAGCTTGTTCCAAATTCAAATGTGAAATGTGCTCTTCTTTTCTTAGCGCATTAATAATTAATACATCTAAGTCTTTAATTTTTTCTTTTTCTTCGTCTGGAATTGTCTTGGCGTCAGTGATATACGCAAAATTATCCATTCTAAATCCTAACACTGGTAGTTTGTAGTGCATCACTTCCACAGGTTTTATAGTTGTATTTCCAATTTGGATTGTACTGTTTTTATCTATTGAAATCTGATTTATTTGCGGAATTCCAGGATATTTGAATTTTGGGTCAAAGATATAAATGTATTCTCTTTTAAGTGCTTTAAAAACCCTGTTGCTACAATAAATATCAACTGGTTTTTTTTGTTTGAAGTTATAAGGTCTTACATCATCAAGTCCAGCCACATGATCTTTGTGTTCATGAGTGAATAAAACGGCATCTAAGTATTCAATTTGGTTTTGGAGCATTTGTTGTCTGAAATCAGGACCTGTATCAATCATAATGGACTTATCATTATGCTGAATGTGAATGGAAGATCTTAATCTATGATCCTTTTTATTATCTGATTTACAAACATTACAATGACATGCTATTACAGGAACGCCTTGAGATGTCCCTGATCCAACTACAGTTACAATCATCTCATTTGATACCATGATTGATGATGCTTCTTATTTTTTCAATTGTAAATTCTACATCTTTATGCGTATTAAATCTGCTAAATGAAAAACGAACAGATTGACAATTTTCTTGATGAGGTAATTCTGCTAATACATGTGACCCTTGATTAGATCCAGATGAACATGCACTACCTCCCGATGCAGCGATACCGTGAATATCTAGGCTGAATAAAAGCATTGAATTACAAACATCAGCTGGAAAACAAACATTAAGAACTGTATATAAACTTTTTTCAGGAATTGTTTCTCCGTTAAAGTTAATTCTCTGGTCTATTTTCACAAGCTCTTCTTTCATGAATGATTTAAGATCTTGTATATGTTTTTGATGTGATGCTAGATTTTCGTACGCCATTTCCATAGCTTTTCCAAGTCCTACAATTCCGTACAAGTTTTCTGTTCCTCCTCTATTCTTTCTTTCTTGAGAACCTCCTGTAATAAGTGGGTTAAGACTTATTTTTTGATTAACATATAAGAACCCAACTCCTTTCGGTCCATGTAGTTTGTGAGCGGAACAAGTCAAAAAATCAATAGGAGTTTCGCTTAAATTGAAATTGTAATGCCCCATAGTTTGTACCGTATCAGAGTGAAAGTATACATGTTCATGTTTTGCACAAATACTTGCTACCTTTTTAATGGGTAATAGGGTGCCAATTTCATTATTTGCGTGCATTAATGTAACAAGTGTATTTACTTTGTCATTAACGATTGATTCTAACTGCACTAAATCTGGATTTCCAAGATGGTCAGTTGGTAAAAAAATAATTTCTACATTCTGGTGATCTCTCAAACACTCAGCGGTGTGTAACACAGCATGATGTTCAATTTTTGTGGTAATAATTCTTTTTACGTTCAAATCGAATACTGCACATCTCAGGGCCATATTGTCTGCTTCAGTACCGCCAGATGTGAAAACGATCTCATTATTTTTTGCATGGATTAAATCAGCAATTTTTTTTCTGTTGATTTCTATGGCATTCTTTGTTTTCCTTCCAAAAGCGTGAGTGCTTGAGGGATTTCCAAAATAATTATTTAAGTAAGGTTGGATTTCTTCAATTACTTCACTTGCTATGGGAGTTGTAGCAGCATTATCTAAATAAACTTTCATTTCGGTTATAAATATAGCGAATTACATCAGCGATTTAACCTCTTCTACAAATCTACTTGCAAGCAAATTAGCTTTTTCAGCATCTTTACTTTCTGCATAAATTCGAATGATGGGTTCTGTATTTGATTTTCTAAGATGTACCCATTCCTCCTCAAATTCAAGTTTCAGTCCATCAATCATATTTTGTTCCACATGACTATACTTTTTCGAAATTTTAGATACAAGATTATCAATATCCACCGAGGGAGTTAGTTCAACTTTATTTTTGCTAATTACATAATTTGGGTAAGAGGCTCTTAATTCGCTCATACTCATATTCTTCTTTGCAAGATGAGTGAGGAATAAAGCAATACCTACTAGGGCATCTCTTCCATAATGAGATGAGGGATAAATCACACCTCCATTTCCTTCACCACCAATAACAGCGTTTTTTTCTTTCATCATGTTCACCACATTCACCTCTCCTACTGCTGAAGCAAAATACTTTCCACCATGCATCTTTGTCACATCTCTAAGAGCTCTAGTAGATGATAAATTGGAAACTGTATTTCCAGGAATACGGCTTAAAATGTGATCAGAAACTGCAACTAAGGTATATTCTTCTCCAAATACTTTCCCGTTTTCACACACAAATGCGAGTCGGTCCACATCAGGGTCAACCACAATACCTAAGTCTGCCTTTTCATTAATAACGGTTTCGCTCAATTTTTCTAAATGAGCCGGAAGAGGTTCTGGATTATGAGGGAATTGACCATTTGGTTCACAGTATAATTCTATTATATTTTCACAACCTAAGGCTTTTAATAATTTAGGTAATGCTATCCCACCTGTACTATTAACCGCATCAATGACAATTTTAAAGTTTGCCTTTTTTATTTCATTGATTTCTACACCGTCTAAATGAATAATGTGTTCGATGTGCATGTCCATGTAGTTACTCATTTGAGTCACTTGACCCAAATTATCTACATCATTAAAGGAGGTTTTATTATTTCTAATGATTTCGAGGAGCTTTTCTCCATCTTTTTTGCTGATGAATTCACCTTTTTCATTAAGTAACTTTAACGCATTCCATTGTTTTGGATTGTGGCTTGCGGTCAAAATAATTCCTCCTTGAGCTTTTTCTTTAGGTACGGCAAATTCTACGGTTGGAGTAGTGGATAAGCCTAAATTTATGATGTTAATGCCAAGAGCCTGTAAAGTCCCAATACAAAGGTTTTCTACCATTTCTCCAGAAAGTCTAGCATCTCTTCCTATCACAACTTTAAGACTTTCACTTTTGAACTTTTCTTTTAACCAATACCCATAGGCACTCACAGATTCTACAATGTCAATTGGAGTTAAATTTTCACCTGGGT
>CAZJVX010000117.1:0-5323 GCA_964549345.1 uncultured Flavobacteriales bacterium
CGGATCTCAAATATATAAATCCACGGATGGAGGTGAGAATTGGAAAAAGCTAAAGAGAGGATTGCCTAGTTCAGTTAAAGGGAGAATAGGAATGGATATTTCTCCTTCAAAACCAGACATATTGTATGCTTTAGTAGAAGCGGAGATGGACAAACAAGGTTTATACAAATCAACTGACCGGGGTGAAAGTTGGAAAAAGGTAAATCGATATGTGACAAGCGGTAACTATTACCAAGAAGTATTTTGTGATCCCTTGGACGAAAATAAAGTTTTCTTTATGGATACATGGCTACATCACACGGCTGATGGTGGTAAAACAGTGGTGAAAACTGGTGAAAAAAGTAAACATGTAGACAATCATTGTATTTGGGTTGATCCTTCTGATACCGATCATTGGATTGTGGGCTGTGATGGAGGCATCTATGAGACTTGGGATCATGCGAGTAATTGGCATTTTAAACCTAACCTTCCTATTACTCAGTTTTACAAAGTGGCAGTTGATAATGACTACCCGTTTTATAATGTGTATGGAGGAACTCAAGATAACAATAGTTTAGGAGGACCTTCAAGAACGATTAATAATCACGGCATCATGAATTCGGATTGGTACATCACGAATGGGGGCGATGGTTTTGAAAGCGCTATTGACCCAGATAATCCAAATATCGTATACGCACAATCTCAGTATGGATGGCTAGTTCGTTATGATCGTCAATCTGGTGAGCGAGTAGGAATTAAACCAATGGCTCACGACAGTATGCCTGCATTGAGGTGGAATTGGGATGCACCATTACTTATTAGTCCGCACAATAATAAACGTTTATATTTTGCGGCAAATCGATTATTTAGAAGTGAAAATAGAGGAAATGAGTGGATATGCATCAGTCCAGACTTGTCTCAGCAAATCGATCGTAACCAGCTGGAAGTAATGGGCAGAATTCAGAGTGCAGATGCGGTGATGAAAAACAAGTCTACTACCATGTACGGTAATATTGTAGCTTTAGATGAATCATCCCTGCAAGAAGATTTATTATATGTAGGAACGGATGATGGTTTGATTCACGTTAGTGAAAATGCGGGTGGAGATTGGAAAATGTATAATAAGTTTAAAAATGTACCCAAGGATACTTATGTAAATGCGTTGATTGCATCCAAGCACGATGTAAACGTGGTTTATGCCGTATTTAATAATCACAAAAATGGTGATTTTAAGCCTTATGTGTTAGTAAGTAAAGACAAGGGCAAATCTTGGAAATCCATTAGTTCTAATTTACCTACTCGAGGCACGGTATATGATATAGCTGAAGATCATGTAGATCGTAATCTTCTGTTTGTGGGTACTGAGTTTGGTGTATTCTTTTCTTATGATGGAGGTGAAGAATGGAAACAGATTAAAGCTGGGTTGCCTACCATAGCGGTAAAAGATATTGAAATCCAAGAAAGAGAAAATGATTTGGTCTTAGCGACATTTGGTAGGAGTTTTTATGTATTAGATGATTATTCTTCACTGAGAAATTTGTCTTCTAATTTAGCGTCCAAAGCAACCATTTTTGAAATTAAAAAATCACTAATGTACATGGATGCTAGACCTTTGGGTTTAAGAGGTAAAGGGTCACAAGGTGAATCTCACTATACAGCTAAAAACCCCCCTCTAGGAGCAGTTATAACGTATTTCTTTAACGATACGCTTAAAACAAACAAAGATTTAAGAAGAAAAGCAGAGAAGAAGTTAATAAACATGGGTGAAGATGTGAAATATCCTACTTTAAATCAATTGAGGGCTGAGGATAGACAAGAAAAGCCCTATTTGATTTTTACGATTTATGATAAGGATGGCAATGAAGTTCGTAAGATGGTAGAGAAACCATCGCTTGGTGTAAACCGAATTGTGTGGGATTTCAGAATGACTCCTCAAAGCAACATAAAACTAAAAACATCTCAGCCCGGTAGATATGGTGAAGCCAATGCAGGCCCTCTGGCACTTCCAGGCACTTACTATGTTACGTTACACAAAGTAGTAGATGGTTTAGCCACATTAATGGTGGATAAAACTCCTTTTGAATGTGAATGGCTTGAAGAACTAAGCTTGCCTGCTGAAAGCAAAGAAGCATTATTGGCTTTTCAGCAAAGGGTTGATAGATTGAGAAAGGCAACTGATGCAGCTGGAGAAGTGTTGAGAGAGGATAAAAAAAGATTACAGTTTATTGAAGCAGCTATAAAGTCTTATCCTGCATTGGATGTAAAACTAATTGAAAAGGTGAAACAGTTAGATAACATGCGAAATGATATATCCATAAGCATGTATGGAGATCCTTCTTTAAGTAAGCGAGATTTGGAACAAAATGAATCTATTGCATCCAAAGTAGGGATTGTAATTTGGAATATGTGGAGAAATCGATCTGAGCCCACCCAGACCAACAAGATGTTGTATGATAACGCATCGTCCGAGTTTGAGAAGGTGATAAGTCAGATGACTAAATTAGATGCAGAAATTAAAGGGCTAGAAAAATACTTGGAGGAAAAAGAAGTTCCTTTTACACCAGGTAGGGGATTAATTATGAATTGGAGTAAAGAGTAAATTAGAGTCCTGTCTTAGAGTAATTCTTGTATTTTTTAGGGTTAAATTGAATTAATTAATTTATTACACCCGACCCAATTAGTTCATTGTTTTTATACCAGGCTACAAACTGGCCAGGAGTAATTCCCCTTTGGTGTTTGTTAAAAGATATAAGTAATTCGTTGTTCTTTTGAATGAGTTTAGCTTCCGTCAAAGCTTGTCGGTAACGAATACGGCATAGGTAATCATCAGATTCTTCTGCTTGTAATTTTAGATCTTCTCTGAGCCAATGAACATCGTCATTTTTTACGGTTAACCCTTTTCTAAATAAACCCGTGTGATCTTCTCCTTGCCCCACATATATGATGTTTTCTGCCGTATCTGTTCCTATAATAAATAAGGGTAGAGGAGTGCCACCGATATTTAACCCTTTTCGTTGACCGATGGTAAAGTAATGGGCTCCTTCATGTTCCCCCACTATTTTACCCATTGAGGAGTCTAGATCATATGCACTATGTGGGTTGTTATGAATTTTAAAGGTTTCATGATTTCGGTCTATTTCAATAACTTTCCCTTTCTTAGGTTTTAATTGCTGCTGTAAAAAAACGGGCAATTTCACTTTCCCAATAAAACACAATCCTTGAGAATCTTTTTTTTCGGCTGTATTTAGTCCAATTTTTTTAGCCAAGGTACGCACCTCTGTTTTTTTGAGGTCCCCAATGGGAAAAAGTGCTTTAGAAAGCTGTTCTTGATTGACTTGACATAAAAAGTAACTTTGATCTTTGGTACCGTCTTTACCGGCTAGGAGTCGATGTGTTTCTCTGCCATTTTCCGTTGAGGTTTCTTTTCTACAGTAGTGTCCTGTGGCTACGTAATCTGCACCTAATTCTAATGCTTTTTTTAGAAATAGATCAAACTTTACTTCCCTATTACAGAGCACATCTGGATTTGGAGTTCGACCATTTTCATATTCCTTAAACATGTAATCTACAATACGTTCTTTATATTCTTTACTAAAGTCTAGAACTTGAAATGGAATGCTTAAACTTTCTGCAACTTGAAGTGCATCGTTACTATCTTCAATCCATGGACATTCATTATCAATAATCACCGATTCATCATTCCAATTACGCATGAATAAACCTATGACGTGATGTCCTTGCTTTTTAAGTAAATGTGCAGCAACACTAGAATCCACTCCACCTGATAAACCAACAACTACCGTAGCCATTTTTCAAAATTAATTGAATTTCATCTTTTGACCTAATTATTTACTAAATGTTGAGATTAAATTTATCTTTATTAAATAACTTAAAATACTACTTTAAAAATCAAAAATATGAATCAAGAAGGCATGCTTAAAGAAAACTCCCTGAAAGGTAAAACTGTCCTAGTTACGGGAGGCGCAACAGGACTTGGAAAATCAATGTCAAAATATTTTCTTGAACTTGGTGCTAACGTAGTTATTGCGAGCAGAAAGCAGGAATCATTAGATAAAACAGCTAAGGAACTTGGAGCTATTGAAAATGGTAATATTATAGGCATAAGCTGTGATGTAAGAAATTATGATGAAGTTGATAAAACCATAAAAAAAACAAAAGAAGAATTTGGAAAACTTGATATTTTAGTCAACAACGCAGCTGGTAATTTCGTTGCACCAACCGAAAGACTCTCGCATAGGGCCTTTAATATTGTTGTAGATATTGTTTTAAAAGGAACCTATAATTTTAGTTTGGCTGCAGGTAAAGATTGGATAAAGGCAAAACAGAAGGGAAAGATGTTAAATATAGTCACTACATATGCGTGGACTGGTTCTGGCTATGTAGTACCTTCGGCAGCGGCTAAAGGGGGTGTTTTGTCATTAACAAGATCTCTTGCTGCAGAATGGGCAAAATATAATATATATGTAAATGCAATTGCACCGGGTCCGTTTCCAACTAAAGGTGCTTGGGACAGGCTTTTCCCTAAACCTTTCAGACCTTTCGTTGACCCAAAAAAAAGAATCCCGCTAAAACGATTTGGTGAACATCAAGAGTTGGCTAATTTAGCTGCCTATATGGTTTCTGATTATAGCGATTACATGACAGGTGAGGTAGTAACTATTGATGGAGGTGAATGGATATATAATGCTGGAGAATTTTCGTGGTTGGATAAAGTTCCCAAAAAATTATGGGGAATTATAGAGAAGGCTACGAAAAAAAAGTGATCTTATTCAGGTTTCTTATCTACGTATATTCCCTCTCGAGCTTTTTCATAATCTGGAACAGTAATCACTTCCCAATATCGGGTCGTTGGCCTTAATTTAAGGAAAGTTTCCCAGTATGCTTCTTTATTCATCCACCAATAATGAATAGCACTGTTTTTGTATTGCTGAATTTGAAAATTATTAAAACCAATAAGTAAAACTACAATAGTGGGTAAGGTATATTTAAGCCATTTGTTATGGATTGCGTAGTGTAAAAAAGCTCCAAGTGGAATGGCCATTATCGCATAACAGTCAATAAATGCTCTAAGCCCAAAGGATCCGCCAAACCACCAACACCACCAAGATGAAAGGACATAAATGTTGAAGATGATAAATATTAAAATGGGAGCAAAAAGCCCTTCCTTGATTTTAGGTAAGCTAAATATTCCAATGAAGGCTACAAACATGACAGGGGTATAAACAAACCATCCTTTTTTATAGCTGATTAGTATATTTTTTATTTGCGGATTGAGAAAGAAAAATTTACCTCCAGCTTCTCCGTAGGTGAAGTAAAATATTTC
>CAZJVX010000118.1:0-5242 GCA_964549345.1 uncultured Flavobacteriales bacterium
TAAATGTAACGGATTAGGCTATACACACGAAATAGAAAAAGACAAAATCATACCTGATGACAAGATACCAATAAGAAAGGGTGGAATAGAACCGCTAGGAAAATTTGAAAACAACTGGACTTTCAAACAAATAAATCTTTTGCTGCAACATCACGAATTTTCGTTGGACACCCCCATTTCAAAATTATCTGAAACTTGTTTAAATGAAATTCTTTTTGGAACCCAGAAATTGATAAAAATTTTGGGTGAAAACGGAGTACATCAAGTTCTCAATGGATATGAAGGAGTTTGTAATTTTATTTTAAGACACCATAAAGAAGGTGGCAATAAAATAAAAAGATGGGCTGCTAATTTTCTACAAAAAACAAATTGTAAGCAATGTAAAGGAGCTAGACTTAAGGATCATCACAAGTGGTACACCATATTTGATAAAAACATAGGTGAAGTGGTTAAAATGGACCTTAAAGAACTCAAAATTTGGGCAGAAGAAAGCTTTTCAAAATTTAATGAAAAAGAAAAAACCATTTCTAAAGATTTAATTAAAGAACTCGTTAATAGAATAGGTTTTTTGTTAAACGTGGGGTTAGAATATTTACATCTGAACCTTCCAGCAGCAACTTTATCAGGAGGTGAGGCACAACGAATCAGATTGGCTTCTCAAATAGGATCGGAACTTACAAGCGTATTATATATTCTAGATGAACCTTCAATTGGATTACACCAAAGAGATAATCATAAATTGATTTCTTCACTCAAAAAATTAAGAGACAGAGGTAATACAGTAATTGTTGTTGAACATGACAAGGATATCATGAAAGCAGCTGATAGGGTGATTGATATTGGCCCAAAAGCAGGCCACCTTGGCGGATACATAATAGATGAAAACAGCCCAGATAAATTAGATGAAAGCAAATCAATTACAGCTAAGTTTCTTAAATCTGTACCACCCAAACTGGAACAAAAGGATGTAACTTCTAATCATCATTTAAAATTAATAGATGCAAGTGGAAATAACCTTAAAAAGGTAAGTGTTTCGTTCCCTCTAAATACCTTTATTGGGGTAACTGGTGTTTCAGGAAGTGGAAAATCTACCCTGATTAATGAAACCCTTTTCCCTATTTTAAATAAATATTTTTTTAATGCTGTAAAAGAGCCACTCGCGTATAAACAAGTAAAAGGTCTTCAGTATATTGACAAAGTGATAGGAATTAATCAATCTCCTATTGGAAGAACTCCGAGATCTAATCCTGCAACGTATACAGGTGTTTTTAATCTGATTAGAGATTTATTTGCTCAACTTCCTGAGGCAAAAATAAGAGGGTACAAACCTGGACGCTTTTCATTCAATGTGAAAGGTGGAAGATGTGAAACGTGCGTTGGAGCTGGAATGAAGTTAATTGAAATGAATTTTCTACCAGATGTCTACGTAAAGTGTGATCAATGCAATGGCAAAAGGTATAATAGAGAAACTCTTGAAGTTAAATTTAAAGGGAAATCCATCAATGATGTATTAAACATGACTATTGACGATGCATGTGTTTTTTTCAAAGAAATCAACTACATCTACAGCAGAATAAAGGTGCTTCAAGATGTTGGTTTGGGATACATTAAAATTGGTCAATCATCAACCACACTTTCTGGGGGTGAGGCTCAGCGCATTAAATTGGCTGCAGAGCTAGGGAAAAAACAAACTGGAAATACGTTTTACATTATGGACGAACCCACAACCGGGTTACACCATGAAGACATCAATTTGTTAATTGAGGTCATAAGAAAGTTAATAAGGCTAGGTAACACCGTTCTTGTAATAGAGCATAATTTAGATGTTATCCTTCAAGCTGATCATATTATTGATCTTGGACCAGAAGGAGGCATGTATGGAGGAGAAGTTGTCTTTGAAGGACCAGTTTCTGAGTTAATGAAAAATAAAAAAAGTTATACAGGAAAATTTATAGCTTTGGAATACAATAATGCATAAACATGAAGGACTGGAATAACATAAAAACTAGAGACAGTTGGGAAATTTTCAAGATAATGGGTGAATTTGTTGAAGGGTTTGAAACCATGTCAAGAATTGGGCCTTGTGTTTCTATTTTTGGTTCAGCAAGAACAAAGCCTGAAAACAAATATTACCAACTTGCAGAAGAAGTAGCTTATTTACTAACACAACAAAAATTTGGAGTAATCACAGGTGGTGGACCTGGGATAATGGAAGCTGGAAATAAGGGTGCTAAAAGAGGAGGAGGCAAATCAGTTGGTTTAAATATTGTTTTACCTTTTGAGCAGGAAGCAAACCCATATATTGACAGTGATAAAATCATTAATTTTGATTATTTTTTTGTAAGGAAGGTTATGTTTATCAAATATGCGCAAGGATTTATTGTTCTTCCTGGCGGGTTTGGAACTTTAGACGAGATGTTTGAAGCGTTAACTCTAATACAGACGGAAAAATCAGGAAAATTTCCTGTTATATTAATTGGTAAATCGTTTTGGACTGGACTTATTGATTGGATAAAAGAAGTGTTACTAGCAGAAGAAAATAACATAAGCCCAGAAGATTTAGATTTAATTCAAATCGTTGATACAGCTGAAGAAGCGGTTAAAATGATAAGTGATTATTACAAAAGCCATCATCTTAAGCCAAACTTTTAAAAAAGGAACTACTTTTACAGTTCTACATGAGAAAACAATTATTGATAGCCCTATTTTTTTCAGTCTTAGTTTGCAATGCCCAAAAAACAATTGAAGAAGTTGAAAAAGAAATTCTCACTATTGGAACAGGTTCCCAAATAAATAGTTTTTTTGGTGATATTGGATCCCATTCTGTTGGTAAAATTTTCACCAATGCTAGACCGTGTTTATCTTTAGACATTGAGAAGAGAATCAGTGATCTCCTCGGCTTACAGGTTATGTTTGTAAAGGGAAAACTTTCTGAAAACATCAGATCAAATATAGTCGCAGATAATTTAAACTTTGAATCCAGTTTTACTAAACTAAGTACCAATTTGATTCTTAATTCTGACCATTATTTAAATATAAAAAGCAATATATCTCCATACCTTTCCGTAGGGACTGGATTTTTTATTTTTGATTCTTACACAGATTTATTGGACGCCAATAACATAAGTTATAATTATTGGTCTGATGGTACAATTAGAGATCTAGCAGAAAGCGACACTAATGCAGCTAATGCATCCATAATCAACAGGGACTACGATTACGAAACTTCATTAGAAAATGATTCCATAAATTACAATTCGATTTCCTTTCTTGCTCCCGTTACTGTTGGAATAAAATGGAAGATAAACCCATACCTTCAAGGTAGAGTTTATGGTACATATAATCATTTATTTACAGATTGGATTGATAACATTTCTGCAGGAAATAATGATTATTATTTATCCTTTGGTTTCACTATGAATTACGTTATTCATAAATTACATTTTGAGAAAAAAGAGAAGATTGATCTTGATATTGAAACCTTCAACAGATCAGATGAGGATAATGACGGGATAATAGATATTATAGATGAATGTCCCCATACTCCAAAATCGATTAAAGTAGATTTAATTGGATGTCCCATTGATACAGACAAAGATGGGGTTCCAGATCATATTGATAAGGAACCTAACTCTACTAATTACAAATACGTGGATGAGATGGGTAGAGGTGTAACTGATAGTTTATTATTAAATAGGACTCAAAACGAATTAGAAATTGAAGTACAACGAAATCAAACATTCTCTGATAGTACCATACAAGATAACAATGAGGAGATTCGAGAAATTATTCCAAGTTTAGACAGCATGCCACTGAATGGAGATAAAATCAAAAGTATACTTGATAGCAATTCAAATGAACTGAATTTTATTCCCAAAGTTGATCTAAGAGAGTTTACTGAATGTAAGAAGTACGAAAACTTACTTTCCACACACGTATTTCTAGCATTAAAAGAAGATTAACCTTGCACTGTAACAGGGTATTACACTACCCTTTTCAACAACATTCTATGGATAATTTGAATTGACTTAGATAAAATAAGGCATATAGCAAAGGTAGATTTGTGTAATTCAAGACTGCTTATGCTAAAGCCCATATTCATCATTATAAATGTTATTTTAATTGCTTTAAGCACCTTTTTTAACCTAGCAGATATCACGATAACTCATACGAGTGCTAATGAACTTGATGCTGGAGAAAAAATAGAAGCAACAATTACAATAAACAAAATGGACTTCTCTGGACCGGGAAGATTGAAATTAGATTTAAGTCAAGCTGAGGGAGTTCAAATAATTGAAAAGGAAAATGATGGATCTTCGTTTACATTTAAAAATAACGAAGCATTATTCATTTGGTATGATTTACCAAACAATAAAAATATAGAAATTACCTATGTGATTGATGCAGGAAAAAATTCATTTGGAACAAAAAAAATTACGGGAACTTTTTCATTTATTAATAAAAATGAAAGAAAACAATTGACTATTCCGGAACTGGTATTTCTTGTTAATGAAGTTATTCCACAAGGAGGTGAGCCATCTGTATCATCTAATAGAACTATTGAAGGTAAAAATGGTAACTATACTGTTAAAATACACATTACTAAAGGAAAGCACAGTGGTTTTGCAAGGATAAAAGACAAATTACCAGAAGGATATATAGCCACATCTATAGAACCTGCAGGGAGTATTTTCAAAGATATAGATGGTGCGGCAAAATTTATTTGGTCTGATCTTCCTTCTAGCATTGAAAGTTTCACAGTCAGCTATAGATTAATAAACCCTAAAGCAGTAGATACTAGTTTTTTTATAACTGGAGAATATGCTTCTGAAAGATTAATAGCAGAAGGGCACAATGATGGGATTGAAATTCCTATAACATATTATATTCCGAGTGAACCATCATTTGAATACAATGCATTAACTAATGATACTTCTTCTTTTAGTGAAATAAGTGAATTAGTATTAGACTCTGTGAAAGAAATCAATGCTGAACAAGATTCAAATAGATTAAATGAAAAGACTGAAGATGTATCGATTACTTTGACTGATTCTATGAAAGATATAAGTATACAAGAGATTGATAATAACTTATTTGAGGAAGATACTACTTCAAAAAGTGCTGAAATTACTGAAGAGGAGATTATTGTTGCAGAAAATGTTGAAATTCTTGAGGAGGAAATCATTGTTGCGGAAAATGTTGACAATAAAACGAATACATCAGAAGAAGAAAAAAGTATAAT
>CAZJVX010000119.1:0-5215 GCA_964549345.1 uncultured Flavobacteriales bacterium
CAAATGCTTTGAAATGTTCAGGTGTTCCATAATATTTATCTAAAGCCATGTGAAAGCTGGGATTATAACCCCAACTTTCGTTGTTTTCAAACTCTCCAGGCGGCATCAGTTCTATGGCATTTATCCCCAATTCTTCTAGATAGTCCAGTGTATCTATTAAGGTCAAATAGCTGTGTGTAGATAAAAAATCTCTAACAAGCAATTCATAAATGACTAAATCTTTGTTTTGGGGCTTACTAAAATTGGTGTGATTCCAGTTATAGGGAGTTTTGCCAGGTTGCATTACGGTAACAAAACCATTTGTAAAATTTGAAGGGTAGGGAATGGGGTCGGGATAAGCCAAATTTCCAATGTGAATATCATTATTAGGATCCAAAACTAAGGGGCTGAAAGGATCAGCAATTTTAATAATACCATCTACAAGATATTGATAAGTGTATGATTGTCCTGGAACTAAACCAGAGATGGTTTTCCACCAGTATGTACTATCTAAGGACAAATTCATGAAAGAAGCTGAGTTAATTTCCCAGTTATTATGATCGCCAATCAGGTTAACGGTGTTTTTTTCTGGAGCAAAAAATTTAATGGTAACAGTAGAGTCATCTATATAATTAATTCCATCTAACATACCTAACGGAGGGTCCAGAAAATTAGTTGGTGGTATAACAGTATATGAAATTGTGTCATAAATGGTCGTTGTACCATCATGAGCTAACATTACAATATCATGATCACCAGTAGAGTTTACGCTTAAATTATGTTGCAAAATAGTACTTGAATTGGTGCTGTTAATAAGGCTTCCATTATCGTAGAGTTCAATTACGGCATTGGTGTTAGTTTGTGCTTCAATCGATATGACATCATTTAAATGAACTAAAACGTTATCGTAAGGTTTAAAAATAGCAGCTTGAAACCCTCCATTTACAGGGTATACCGGATAAAAAATATCTCCTAAAGTTGCTGTTTTACCTTCTGCAGTTCCATCTGAATTTCTAAAAACAAATGCTAACTTGGCCACGTTTGTCCCCTGTGGAAATCCATAATATTGATCAATATCAATTGTGATTTCATGAAGATTGTTTCCTATGTCGGTCATTAATACGTTTGGATCTGCCTGTCCCCAGTTTCCTTGTACATAGGACCATGAACTTGGTAGGCCACTTTGTGTTACTACGCCCGTATGAGCGTAAACAGGACTTATTCCTTGCAATCCTCCATTACCTTGAGTGGCATCATATTGTACAGTTATAACGTCATTAATGGTGGGGAAGGGTGGTGAAATATTAATTATTTGAGCATTACTATGAATGCATATGAAGGTCGTTATCGTATACAACAAAAGCCAAAGTCTCATACTTTAAAAGTAGCCAAAAAAAAAGCTCCTGAAGGAGCTTTTTAATCATAAAATTAACTTTATTTTTTAATCAATTTTCCAGTTGTACTTTGTGTTCCTGAACTTAGTTTGTAAATGTAAACACCAGCATTTAGCGAAGAGGTGTTGTACTCAATAGCATGTGAGCCTTTTGCTAGTACTGTATTGGCTACATTGTCAACTAATTTTCCAGTTATGTCATAAACTGAAATTTGTACATCTTTGTAGTCTCTTAGGATTAAATTGAAGAATGTACTCTCGTTAGCTGGGTTAGGGGATACTGTGATGATGTCCTTTAATGACACTTCTTCAACAGAAGTTCCTGAACAAGGTGATAAAGCGGCAACGTCTACCATGAAATCAGCACATCCACCAGCACCATCATCATCTTTTCCTTCACTAGCCCATGGGTTAGCTGGATCAGCCGGACCTCCGTTATATACAAAATGTACTGTTGATGCTGCAACTCCATAATATGCAGCTGGATCCATTGTTAGTGTAAACACACCAGCACCATCATTTTGAGCGGTTATTGCACCCGCATCATCCCATGGTATTACAGTAGACCATGAATCTGCTCCAGAGTGAAATCCGATATCTGTCATAGCAGAAAGATCTCCTGGTGCTGCAGCACAGTTCATTGAATTGTCAAATGAAATCTGAACATTAGATCCATTTAAACAAGCGCTGATAGCTGCATTGTTTTGTGCATTCATTCCAAAAGAAATTGCGCAAAAAGATAAAATTGAGAAGTATATTTTTTTCATAATATGATATTTAAGTTTTCCTAAATGTAAAAAAAAAAATACTTAACGTAAAAATGACGTTAAAAATATTTTAAATTTGGATCGTTCATAACATTAATTAACAATTGTAAAAAATGACTAATTCAAGTTTTAAATTTTTTTTCCTTTTCAGTTTTTTATCAACAGTTACTTATTCCTTTTCACAATACACATTGTCCGGAAAACTTACGGATGATAATGGGGAAGCGCTAATTGGTGCAACCGTTAAAATTGCATCGCTTTCTCTTGGAACAAGTTCAGATATAGAAGGAAATTACATGATTTCAAATATTGCTAACGGTCAACACAATGTAATATACAGTGCTGTTGGTTTCAAAACGGTAAATGTTTTAGTTGATTTTAATGGAGATGTTCAACGTGATTTATCACTTGCTGAAGATGCATTGTTGCTAGATGAAGCCGTGGTGATAGGTTATGGTACTGCAAGAACAAAAGACCTTACGGGTTCTGCCGTAATTGTAAAAAGCGAAGACTTTAATAAGGGTTCAGTAACGACACCAGAACAGTTAGTTATGGGGAAAATACCAGGAGTTAAAATTAACTCTAATAACGGAGCTCCGGGTTCGGGAAGTACAATTAGAATAAGAGGAGGTACTTCTATAAATGCAAGTAACGATCCGCTAATTGTGATTGATGGTGTTCCACTAGACAATGGTGGTGTTGCTGGTGCTGCAAATCCATTAAACTTGATAAACCCAAATGACATAGAATCATTTGTGGTATTAAAAGATGCATCTGCTACAGCTATTTACGGTTCTAGAGGTGCAAATGGTGTAATTCTAATTACCACTAAAAAGGGAAAAGGGAACAAGATTAATGTCAATTTCACTACAAATAATTCGCTATCAACTGTTGTGAAAAACACAGACGTACTTACAGCTGATGAGTATCGTCAAGTTATTAACGAATTCGGAACACAAAATCAGATCGATAATTTAGGAGACTCAAGTACTAATTGGCAAGATCAGGTATATAGAACAGCCTATATTAATGAAAATAACGTTTCTGTTTCTGGTGGAATTGGTGGAGTTCCTTTCCGTTTTTCAGCTGGCAACAAACATGAAGAAGGATTGTTAAGACGTCATCAATTAGATCGATATGCAGCTTCTTTAAATGTGAGTCCATCATTTTTAGACGATCACGTTCAATTAGAACTTAATTCCAGATTTGTTCATACAGATAACTTTTTTGCAGATCAAGGCGCAATTTGGGCATCAGCTCAGTTTGATCCCACAAAACCTATTCTAAGTGGAGATACTGCATATGGTGGTTACTATGAAACTCTTTTTGCTGCTGGTGGTAATGCTGGAAGACCCATACCGTTGGCAATTCGTAATCCCCTTGGACTAATTGAGCAAAAAGAAGATGTTAGTGACGTCAATCGCTTTATTGGAAATGCAAGAGTTACATACAATACTCACTTTTTGGATGGATTAAAAGCAGTAGTTAATGTGGGTACAGATATTGTAAATTCGAATGGTACAGTATTAATACCCCATACAGCAGCTTCCAATTTCCAAAATGGTGGTTATCAAACCCAATATGACATGGAAAAATCAAATCAATTAATTGAAGGGTTTTTGAATTATAGTAATGCAGACCAAGGCGGAGATCATCGATTGGATTTAACGGCAGGTTATTCTTTTCAAGAATGGTCTACAATGAGTCCATCTTATCCCGGACTAAATATTGCGGGAGACACGTTAAATGCTCCAGGCATTCCAACAGAAACAAAAAATGCATTGCTTTCGTATTACGGAAGAGGAATATATTCGTATTTGGATAAATATGTGATTACCGCTACTTTAAGAAGAGATGGTTCATCAAGATTTAGTCCTGAAAACAGATGGGGATGGTTTCCTTCAGCATCAGCTGCATGGATAATTAGTGAAGAGTCATTCTTGAAGGGTTCAGAATTGATATCCTATTTAAAATTTAGAGCAGGATATGGCGTTACTGGACAACAAGATATTTTTTATGACTACCCTTATATTCCTAATTACCAACAAGGGTCTATTACCGCTCAATATCAGTTTGGAGGAAACTATGTTAGCACACTTCGTCCAGATGGATATGATTATAATATTAAATGGGAATCCACTGCTAGTACAAACATTGGATTGGATTATGGATTCATGAACGATAAGATAAGCGGTTCGGTTGATTATTATGTAAAGGAAACCTCTGATTTATTAGCTACGGTGCCTGTTGTAGCTGGAACTAATTTTACCAATTTTATTTTAACTAACGTAGGGAGCATGAAAAACGAAGGCGTTGAAGTAAATTTGAATCTAGGACTATTAAATACAAGTACAACTAAAATAGATCTGGGATTGAATGCTTCTTACAACAAAAATACAGTTACTGGTTTATCTTTAGTTGAAGATACATCTTCAGTGGGTATACAAGTAGGCGGTATTTCTGGAGGTATTGGTAATACTGCTCAGGTTCATACTGTGGGTTATCCAACTTTTACCTTTTTCATGTATGAAGCTAATTATGATGCTGATGGTAATCCTATAGAAGATCAGTTCACCGACTTTAATAACGATTCTGTGATAAATATTGATGACAGAGTAAGAACAGGGAACCCTAATCCAAATTGGTTTTTAGGATTAAATCTAAATGCATCTTACAAGAATTGGTACATGGGAACATCAATGCGTGCTGAGTTAGGAGCTTATGTCTATAATAACTTGGCTTCAAATAATGGAAACTTACAGGCTGGAAATTCCACATTTAACTCTTCCAACATACATAGCAGTTTTTTAACAACAAATTTTATGGAAAGTTCTAACGAACAGCTTTTAAGTAACTACTTTTTAGAAAAGGCAAATTTCTTGAGAATGGATTATTTCACACTTGGCTATAATTTTGGCAATACCCTTTCTGATAAGTTTAGGTTAAATGCTGCGCTTACTGTAAACAACGTATTTGTTTTCACGCAGTACTCTGGAATGGACCCTGAAGTAGTTGGTGGGATTGATAACAACATGTACCCTAGACCACGAATTTATTCACTTAACTTAACATTTGA
>CAZJVX010000120.1:0-5170 GCA_964549345.1 uncultured Flavobacteriales bacterium
TTTTTGCTCCTAAATCAATGTGTTTTTGGTGTAGTGCTGTTTTTTTCATGTTTTTCAATTAATGAATTATAAAGTTTATAATATTTTTCTTTAACAGTATCCTTTGAATAATGATCTAAAACAGTCTTCCTGCCACTTTCTCCAATCATTGTTCTTAATTTTTCATCCTCAATTAAATTAGAAAGGGTTTGAATCCATTCATCCTCTCCTGAGGCAAGAAAACCGTTTTTTCCATGATTAATTATATCATGATTCATACCCACTTTAGACATTACCGTTGGTATGCCAACAGACATATATAATAATCCTTTCATTCCGCATTTTCCTTTGGTCCATTCATTATTAGGAAGAGGCATTACTCCTATATCAAATGAATTAAATAATTCAACTTCTTTCTCATTATCCCATTTTACCCCCATTATATTTAGCTTTCTATTCACATAGTTTTCATCCCCAATTACTGTGAATTCAATACGATCCTTATATTTTAATTTTAACTTTAAAAATACGGATGTAATTGATTCAAAATGCTTTACTGTGGTATGACTTCCAACCCATCCAATTTTAATAACGCCATTTGATTTTCTTTGGAGGGATTTATAAAGGGAAGTGTCTACACTTGAAGGAATAATAGTTACATTCTCATTGAACTTCTTAGCATAAGCTGCAAGGTATTTATTACCGCAAGTGATGTGATCACAGAGAGGAAGTACACGCTCAATTTTCTTTTCATCTTTAAACCATGAAATTTTCTTGTTAACGTTTGAAACATCCTTTACCCAAATGGCATCATCAAAATCAAAAATTATGGGAATGTTTTTTTTAGAAACCGCTTTTTCAAAAAAAGTGGTTCTAGTAGGTAATGCCTCCCTGTAAATGACAATTAAGGCAAAGTTTTCTGAATTTAACAGGTCTTGAAATCTCTTTTTGTATGACTTAATGCCAATCCAAAGCTTTCTAATAATATTATTTGATTGATATAAAGAATATTCGTCTTCTTCAGCGATGATATTAGCCAGTACACATTCCAAACCTTTTGACTCTAGATAATCAAATACTTGCTCAAAACGATATCGCTGACCTGGACTTCGATCTAATCTGTGATGCGCTATAAATAATATTTTTTTTGAAGACATACTTAATTAATCACGAATTAAAGTTTAAATATTAGCACAAAGATTACAAAAAACTAATACGCTTTTTCATCTCCTTTAAATACATTTATTATAGTTAATACAATTATTTTAATATCCAAGATCAAAGACCAGTTCTCAATGTAAAGAGTATCTAATCTAACACGATGTTCCATCGCCAACGAACTTTTTGTCTCTCCCCTTAACCCCTTAACTTGGGCAAGCCCTGTAATTCCTGGCTTAACAAAATGTCTAAACATATATTTATCTACCTTAACTGCATATTCTTCGGTATGTTTTTTCATATGTGGTCTTGGACCGACAATTGACATATGACCAAAAAAAACATTAAAGAATTGAGGCATTTCATCTAAACTTGTTTTTCTTAAAAACAGACCGAAATTAGTTACTCTGACATCTCTTTTGGTAGCTTGAGTATGATCAGCCTCAGTATTAACATGCATAGTTCTAAATTTTAGGCATTTAAAATCGTGGTTATTTTTACCAGAACGCATTTGTTTGAATAATACAGGACCCTTTGAATTTAATTTAATCACCACAGCTAACACAGGATACAACCAACTAAGAACAAATAAAATCATAAACAATGAAAATGCTAAATCAAATAATCTTTTAATAAATCTATTTGCATAATCATCTAACGGAATATTCCTGAAGGTTAATACAGGTACATGTTCATAAAAATCGATAGTTAAGTTACGGTTTAAAAAGCCTCTTACATCAGGAATCATTTTAATTCTAATTAAATTATTATGAGAAAATTCTGTCAATTTTCTTAATTGATCCGTGTTTAAATCTGAGATGGAACAATAAATCTCATCTACTTTATGAATTTTGCAATAATCAAAAACATCATTAACCCTACCTTTCAAATCTAATAAACCGCTTTTATTGTCAGAAAAAAATCCTAAAAATTTATATCCTAATTCTTTATTGTTCTTGAAAACGCCTAGTAATTCATTGGAAAGTTGTCCTGCCCCTACTATAATCACATTTCTAAAATTGAGTCCCTTTTTTCTGAATCTATTAAATTGAAATTGAAATAAAAACCTCCATAAAGAAACAGAAGCTACCGTTAGTGCAAAAGTTGTGAGTAAATGCTCTCTAGAATAATAATAAGCTTTTCTAAAAACCCAGAATGCAGTTATTAATAAAGCTTGAAGGATAAAAAGCTGAATGAGATTCAAAATAATCTTTTCTACTTTTTTAAATTGATTGTTTTCATATGCTTTAACTATATATGTTGAAAGGAACCAACATAAATTAAATACAAGAAGTAGAGTGAAATATTTATCACTCAAATAGGCAGTTAATGAACCAAACTTAATGTAATATGCTAGTAAAAAAGATAGATTAATTAGTACGAAATCGCCAGCAATCTGAAAGAAGTTAATTAATCTGTTATTGTATTTTGAATTCATTTAAAAAACGAAATTAACAATTCTACCTTATATTTAAACGCAAATACGAACGACCTTTCAGCTATGCCCCATTCTAATAACCAGCTTAGAAAAAACCTAAAATTTACTTTATTTCACAAAATCCGTCAATTTACCCTTAGAAGAAAAATAAATACTTTGGGTAAAAATGTTTTCATTGAAAAAAATGTAAAAATATTAAGGTTTCCTAAAAATGTGAATATAGGTAACCATGTGGTCCTTAAGGAGGGAGCAAGAATTTGCAGCTGTAACAAAAATGCTAAAGTAAATATTGGTAAAAATACCACATTTGGATATCATAGTTTCTTGTTTAGTTCGGAATCAATAGAAATTGGTAATGATTGCTTAATAGCACCCTTCGTTTACATAGTAGATAGTGATCATAACGTTGAGAAAGATAAGCTCATTAATGAGCAATCTAACATTACAGCTCCGATAAAAATTGGGAACGATGTGTGGATAGGTACTGGTGCAAAAATTTTAAAAGGGGTAAGTATTGAAAATGGTGCAGTAATAGCTGCTGGAGCTATTGTGAAGTCTAATGTAAAAGCATATGAAATATATGGCGGAATTCCCGCTAAAAAGATTGGCGATAGAAAATGAAAATTGGAGCTATAGTAATTTGTAGGTATAACTCATATAGACTTCCCGGTAAAATCCTAAAAAAAATAAATGGCAAACCCATTTTAACTTACATTATTGAGAGACTAAAATGTGTGCAAAATTTAGATGATTTTATTGTAGCTACTTCCATCAATACAACTGATCAGCCCATTGTAGATTATTGCATCAAAAATCAAATAAAATATTTCAGAGGAGATCTTGAAAATGTAGCTGAACGATTTTTACATGCTGGCTTAAAGTTCCATTTTGACTATGCAATTAGAGTAAATGGTGATAATTTGTTCCTAGATCATAAACTTATTTCAGAAATGATTTCTGTGTTAGATTTAAATCATTATGATTTAGTCAGCAATGTTAAAGACAGAACTTTCCCTAAAGGAATAAGTGTTGAAATAGTTAACATTAACTTCTACAAAAAGTTATTTAATAAATTCAATCAGTCCAAATATCAGGAACATGTCACAAACTACATATACGAGCACCCTGATTGTGGAAATTTTTATCATTTCATTAATAACACATTACCACAAGCTGCTGGCGCTCAATTGGCTCTTGATACGGAAAATGACTTTATCTTGGCTGATCAGATTATAAATTCTTTTAAGAAAGATCACACTAAATATGGTTTTGAAGATGTTTTTAATCGAATGATCGAAATTCAACGACTTCATTAGATTTTCATACTTTTACAACATGGGGAACTTTAAGGGTAAATTTGGTCCATTACTTATTGCAGAAATAGGAGGTAATCATGAGGGGGACTTTGAATATGCCAAAAAACTTACCAGACTTGCTATTGACACAAATGTAGACTATATCAAGTTCCAAATTTACACCGGAGACAGTCTTGTTTCTAAGCTAGAAAGTCCAATTAGAAACCAACATTTTAAGAAATTTGAACTTTCAAATGAGCAACATTTGGAGTTAGCGAAAATGGTTACCGATGCAGGGATAGGCTACATGTCTTCAGTATGGGATACGGACGCTATGAGCTGGATTGATTCGTTTATTCCGATATATAAAATTGGTAGTGGGGATCTTACTGCGTACCCAGTAATTAAAAAGACTTTAAAAAAAGAAAAACCAATCATTATTTCAACTGGTTTATCGACAGAAAAAGAAGTATTAGAATGTATTGAATACATTCAAATGATAAATCCTTTATATGAAAGTAGAGATATGCTGGCTATTCTTCAGTGTACAAGTATGTATCCCATATTGCCCAGCGATGCACATTTGAATGTGATGGCAGAATTCAAAAAATTAACAAATCTAACCGTTGGTTATTCTGATCATACTGAAGGAAGCCAAGCGCTAAAATATGCCATTGCTTTGGGGGCTGAAATATTAGAATTTCATTTCACGGATGCTAGAGAAGGGAAGTCTTTTAGAGACCATAAAGTATCATTAACGCCTAATGAAGTAAAAGAATTGATAAATGAAATTAAACTGATAAATAGTTTGAAAGGAGAATTGATCAAAAAACCAACTCAAATTGAACTAGATCATGCTCATGAAATTTCATTTAGAAGAGCTGTATACCCCAAAAGAGATATTAAAAAAGGGGAAATAATTAATGAAGATAGTTTAACGATATTAAGACCTAATCAAGGTATAGATGCTAGAGACTTTGACAAAATAATAGGGAAAAAAATTAATTGCGATGTAGTGGAACATCAAAAATTAGAATGGAAAATGTTTGATTGAATTTATGTTTTTACCTATTTATCAACTCATAAAAAAATATTCCCCAAGAATAAGAGGGGTAGTTTTCAAACTAGTTTTCTCTTCTAAAAGGATTTCAGTTGGAAAAAACTTTCAATGTGACACTTGGCCATCCATGATAATTGGTGAAAACGCACAGTTTGTAATTGGCGATCATGTCACTTTTAGAAGAAATGTTGAAATTAGAGCACATGGAAATTCAAAAATTCATTTGAAAGGAAATAACAG
>CAZJVX010000121.1:0-5139 GCA_964549345.1 uncultured Flavobacteriales bacterium
CCTTTTAGATTTTCAATTAATAAATCACAAAAATGACGGTAAAAGTTTGCATATATTTCCAGTTGTTGATCAACTGTTTTATTAGGGAAAGATCTTTTAATATTACCAAGAATAATGTCCTTCCTATACTTCAATATGTCCTTCATTATAACACAAAGAAGATCAGATATTCTGTACAAGATAAAATGAGGTAATAAGGATAAAGGAATTATGATAATGTAATACAGTAATTGGAGCATGAATTTGTATATTTCGAAGCAAATATAATTTTATCTTCAAGACTTAAGGACAATAAATTTTATCAAATGAAATCTAAAAATATTAAGGTCGTTGTAATCGATAATTATGATTCATTTACATTTAATCTTGTCCATTATTTAGAAAGTCTTAGTGCTGATGTAAAGGTAATTCGTAAAGAACAATTAGAGGAAAAGCTTTTTGATAATGTAAAACATATTTTAATTTCTCCTGGACCTGGTCACCCAAATGAATATACATATCTTGATAAGATTATTTATCAATATCAAAATTCACATTCTATATTAGGAATATGTTTAGGTCATCAATATTTGGCTTCCTATTATGGTTCAACTTTATATAATTTAAAAAAGGTAAGACACGGTATATCTAGTGAATTGCAAGTTGTTGACCATGATGGATTATTTAAAAATATTCCCAAAAAATTTAAAATAGGCCATTATCATTCATGGAATGTCAAGAAGCTAAGCAATGATTTAACAGAAACAGCGTTAAATAATAACGGTTTAAATATGGCATTTCGACATAAAAGACTTAATGTTTTTGGTATTCAATTTCATCCAGAAAGCATACTTACTGAACACGGTATAGAAATTATAAAAAACTGGTTGTTAATATGAAATATGATATGGATTAAAATTCAACTCCATATTTAGATAATAAGTTTACTTTTGCAAAATCACAATCGAGAAAATGGAAGTTTCTAAGACATATGATCCTGCTAAAGCAGAAGATAAGTGGTATGCTAAATGGATCGAGGCTGATCTATTTAAATCAAAACCTGATGAAAGAGATCCTTACACTATAGTCATCCCGCCACCCAATGTTACGGGTGTTTTACATATGGGACATATGCTTAACAACACCATTCAAGATGTACTGGTAAGAAGAGCAAGGATGTTAGGCAAAAATGCATGTTGGGTTCCAGGTACAGATCATGCATCTATAGCTACTGAAGCTAAAGTAGTCCAAAAATTGAGATCGGAGGGGATTAAAAAAAGTAATTTATCTAGAGATGAATTTTTAGAACATGCTTGGGAATGGACTAATAAACATGGAGGAATCATTCTTGAACAATTAAAAAAATTAGGAGCATCTTGCGATTGGGACAGGACTACATTTACGATGGATGATAATTATTATAATGAAGTCATCAATGTATTTTGTGATCTACATGATAAAGGATTTATTTATCGCGGGGAAAGGATGATTAATTGGGATCCTGAGGCTAAAACTGCATTAAGTGATGAAGAAGTATTTTACAAGGAAGTCAATTCCAAATTGTATTATGTAAGATATAAAATAAAAGAGTCAGAAGATGAGTGGATTCAAATTGCTACTACAAGACCAGAAACGATCCTTGGAGATTCTGCGATTTGTATTAACCCTAAAGATGATCGCTACAGTCACTTGGCTGGAAAAGAAGTATTAGTACCACTAATTAATCGTTCTATTCCTATCATTTTTGATGATTATGTAGATATGGAATTTGGTACAGGGTGTCTAAAAATCACACCTGCTCATGATCCTAATGATTATGAAATTGGCAAAAAACATAATCTAGAAGTCATTAATATTCTAAATCCAAATGGGACATTAAATCAAAATGCTAAGATATATGTAGGAGAGGATAGATTTGAAGTGAGAAAAAAAATAGCACATGAGTTACATACTACGGGTTATTTAATAAAAGAAGAAGACCACATAAATAAAATAGGTTTTTCAGAAAGAACAGATGCAGTAATTGAACCAAGATTGTCATTGCAATGGTTTTGTGCAATGGAAAAATTAAGTAAACCAGCTCTAAAAAATGTAATAAATAACACAGTCCATTTTCATCCTGAAAAATTCAAAAACACATATAAACACTGGATGGAAAACATAAGAGATTGGTGTATTTCTCGACAATTATGGTGGGGACACAGAATACCTGCATATTATTTTGGTGAAGGAAAAGACGATTTTATAGTTGCTAAGTCCATTGAAAAAGCATTAGAAAAATTAAATAAACAATCTGATAAAAAGTATACAGAGGCAGACCTAAAACAAGATGAGGATGTTATGGATACTTGGTTTTCTTCTTGGATCTGGCCAATAGCTGTTTTTAATGGTTTTAATAAAAATGAAGAAATAGATTATTATTATCCTACAAATGATTTAGTAACTGCACCAGAAATCATGTTTTTTTGGGTAGCGAGAATGATAATTTCTGGCTATGAATATAAAGAAAAACCACCCTTTAAAAACGTATATTTTACAGGCATTGTTAGAGACAAATTGGGAAGGAAAATGTCAAAATCACTTGGCAATAGCCCTGATCCGCTTGAACTGATAGAAAAATATGGTGCGGATGGAGTAAGAGTGGGAATGCTACTTTCTTCACCAGCAGGGAATGATCTTTTATTTGACAGTGCATTATGCGAACAAGGGAGAAATTTTACTAATAAAATATGGAACTCCTATCGACTTATTTCTTCTTGGTCAGTAAGTGAAGAATTAAAACAAGAAAACTCTTCTGAAGTAGCAATTCAATGGTTTAAATCGAAGTTTAATGAAAACCTTACCTCCATAAATGAATCTTATAATAAATTTCGAATTTCCGAAGCATTAATGTCAACATATAAAACAGTATGGGACGATTTCTGTTCTTGGTATCTAGAGATGATTAAACCAGCATATGGCCACCCAATAGATAAACAAACCTATGCGGAGACCATTGGTATTTTTAATAAAATATTAAAGTTAGTTTATCCATTCACACCATTTATTAGTGAGGAAATTTGGCAATTAATTGAAAAGAGAGAATACTCATCTTTTATCGTTAATGAAAAGTGGCCAGAAAATAATTCTGTAGATCACAATATATTAAACCAGTTTACCACTTTTAAAGACGTGGTTTCTGGCATTAGAAATATCAGAAAAGAAAATAATATAGCCAATAAGGTTCTCTTAGATTTCAATGTTAGGATTAACAATAAATGGGATAATCAATTTAATTCATTAATAATTAAATTAGGAAATATAAAGGAGATTGAATTTGTAGATAGCTCTATTAAAGGGGCAAATTCATTTGTTGTAAATAATAATGAATTTTTTGTTCCTTTTAGTAAGGGAATTGATATAGATGCAGAAATGGTAAAAGTTAGATCTGAATTAGACGATAAAGAAGGTTTTCTTAAAATTGTGATGAAAAAATTAGACAATGAAAAATTCATGGCTAATGCTCCTCAAAAAGTGGTAGATATGGAACTAAAGAAAAAAAGTGACGCTGAAAACCAAATTCAAATTCTAAAAGAAAGATTAATCGAATTATCCTCACTTTAAAATAGACTAGTGAAAAAAGTCCTTTTTTTAAGTTCTTGGTACCCAAGTAGAGTCCATTCAACACTAGGAAATTTTGTGAGTTATCATGTAAAAGCTGTATCAAAAACAAATCAAGTCCATGTGCTATATATAACAGCTGATGACTCCGTTAGGGGTTATGAGATTATTTCAGAATCCATTGATGGAATACAAACTACGATTGTATATTTTAAAAGAGGTTTTTTTAAATACTTAAATTACTTCATTGCTTTTTTGAAGGGATTAAAATACGTAACTATAAATTTTGATTTTGATTTGGTTCATATGAATATTATGCATCCAGCTATTTGGCAAGCTCTTTACATTAAATGGATTAAAAAAACACCTTATATAGTATCAGAAAACTGGCATGGTTTTCAAAACTTAAAAAATGAACAAATTGGATTTCTTCAGTCGATATTAATTAAAAAAGGGTTTAAAAATGCATATGCTATTTGTCCAGTATCGCAGCAATTGTTAAAAGGAATGAAAGATCAGGGTCTAAAAGCTAATTATCATGTGGTTCCAAATGTGGTTAATACCAAGTTATTCAAACCTGTTAAAAGAACATACAGATCAAAATTCAAATTTTTACATATTTCAACTTTAGATGACGATATAAAAAATGTGAGTGGTATTATTCAAGCCTTTTCAGAATTACGGAACGAAAAGACAACACTTAAGATTATTGGAGAGGGGGAAAAGTCTTACATTATCGACTTAATAAATAAGTACAAGTTAAATGACAAAATAGAAGTAGAAGGTGAAAAAACATACAACGAAATTGCTTTTGAGATGCAGAATGCAAATGCTTTTGTATTGTTTAGTAACATTGAAAATTTACCTTTAGTATTAATTGAGGCCATGTCAACAGGAATGCCAATAATAACTACGAATGTAGGAGGAATACCTGAAATTTTTAATTCATTTGCAGGTTACATGATAAAACCAAAAGAAGAAGGAGAATTATATAAAAGCATGAAAAGAATGATTGCTAATTATGATCAGTTTGATTACAAAAAAATAAGTAATTATGCAATTCAGCATTTTTCCTATGAAAAAGTTGCTAAAGGTTTTAATATGCTGTATAATGAAATGACTAAAAATTAAACGTTATGTCAGACGACAAAAAGATAATATTCTCCATGGTGAATGTGAGTAAGAACACACCACAAGGGAAACAAATAATCAAAGATATTCATCTATCATTTTACTATGGAGCTAAAATTGGTATTCTTGGTTTGAATGGAGCAGGAAAATCCACAGTAATGAAAATAATAGCGGGTATAGATAAAAACTTTCAAGGTGATGTCGTTTTCTCTCCTGGATACACAATTGGCTACCTTCCGCAGGAGCCTAAACTTGATGAAGCTAAAACAGTAAAAGAAATTGTCAAAGAGGGAGTTCAGGAAGTTGCAGATCTTCTTAAAGAATATGACGAAATCAACAACAAGTTCATGGATGAAGAAATCATGAATGATGCTGATAAAATGAACGAATTAATTGACAAACAAGGTAAAGTACAAGAGAAGATAGATC
>CAZJVX010000122.1:0-5052 GCA_964549345.1 uncultured Flavobacteriales bacterium
CAAATTACAACTATTGCCATCTCCATATGTAGGGCCGTCATATTGTCTTATCCCTTGATAACCAGGTGTCAAATTACCTTCAAGACAAATTAAACATCCATATGAACCACCTTCATCAGCAGAGTACTCAACATCAAAAACTGTTTCCGCATTATTTTCATTTTCCTTGAGAAAAATAGTGGAATAGACCGGTGTCAAGCTGTAATTGTTACTGTTTATTAATTGATCTAATGTTCCAGCAGCTTGTGACCATTTTTCCTGATATAAATAGACCTTTCCTAAAAGCCCCAAAGCGGCCCCTTTGTCTACTCTTCCTTTTATGCCGGAATGAGTTGACTCAGATTTCCATGAGAGTACAGCGATGGCATCTTGTAAATCCGATTCAATTTGTGCATACACCTCGGCTTTAGGTGTTCTATCTAGTTCTGTAACTTGTTGCACCCCCAACCTTTCGTCAACCACTAAGGGAATATCTCCAAAAAACTTCACTAGTTCTGAGTAATAAAAAGCCCTAAGAAATTTAGCTTCTGCTAAGATGACATCTTTTCCAGCAAACTCTACGTTATTTTGTTTAGGTTCCAAAATGAAATTACATCTGGCAATTCCACAATAATTGTAACGCATTACGCTTCGGCATTCATCATTGACTGCTCCATGATTCATATTGTCAATTTGATGTAGTCCTTCGGTGTCAGTTGCGCTTTCTCCACCAGCAATGGTGTTATCGGATGCAATATCACCAATCCAGTATGAAACATAAACACCTGCCAATAAATCATAAGCCCCAGTCAGTGCTCTTAAGTATTCACTTTCATTGTTGAAGAAGTTTTCAGCATCTTGAGTGTATGGAGGATCAAGATCTAAGAATTTACTGCAACCAACAGCCCCCCCTATCAAAAGGGCTAAACCAGCTGTTATTTTGATTAATTTACTCATAGTTTAAAATTTTATATTTACACCACCCATTATGGTTCTTGCTTGAGGATAAAAACCATAATCTACACCACCTGATAGTGTCCCTTGAGAAGCCCCAATATCTGGATCAAATCCCATGTAGTTTGTTAAGGTAAATAAGTTATTAGCAGATATATAAAAACGAACATAATCGGATCTGAATTTCTCTGTCCATTTTTTAGGAAGAACATATCCAATTTGTATATTTCTGATTCTTAAAAAAGACCCATCCTCTACGTAAAAATCGGAAAAAACTCCATTTCTATTAGCAGAAGTAGTAACTCTTGGCACCTCAGCATCTGGATTATCTACCGTCCAACGGTCAAGCACATAACCAAGTTGATTAGCAAATGGTTGTTGACGTTCAAAATTTCTAATTATTTTTTGTCCTATTGCTGCATACAAATTAGTTGAAAAGTCAAAACCGTGATATCTAAATCCTAATACTGTTCCAATTGTGAATTTTGGAATTGGAGAACCTAACATCTTTTTGTCAGAGTCATCACTAAAGTTTATTTTTCCATCATCGTTTTGATCGACAAAAATTAAATCACCAACTTCTGCGCCTTGCTGTCTGACTTCTGCGTTGTCAATTTGTTCTTGATTTTGGAAGATACCATTTGTCTCGTAACCAAAGAAATATCCAATCGGATAGCCTACTTCAAAACGAGTAGCGATATTTCCACCAACTCCAAATGCAGCACCTGGTATGTAATCAATTCCCTCAGGAACAGATTTCACTTCGTTTTCCAGGTATGTAAAATTTAGATTAAAATTTAGACCCATGGGTTTGCTCAAATCCGAAGCATATGCTAATTCTAGCTCTAAGCCTCTATTACTAACGTCTCCCGCGTTAATGATCGGAGGGTAACCTCCAGGGCCATATGATCCAATAATAGCAGAAACATCAGGGTTAAATAACAAGTCTTTTGTGTTTTTAACAAAATAATTTGCAGTAAAATCAATCTTGTCATAAAATCTAACATCCATTCCTACATTAAATTGAGCTGTTGTTTCCCATTTTAAATCTGGATTGGCAGCTGTTCCAATAGCAACACCAGGTGTTATAATGTCATCAAAAACGTAAACACCCTCCCCATTCAGTAAGGCTCTGTAAGCAAAATTGGCAATTTGATCATTACCAGAAACACCATAACTTGCTCTAAATTTTAAAAAGTTGATGGATTCATTATTTTCTGAAAAGTAATCTTCCTCTGAAACTACCCAAGCTGCTGAAATAGTTGGAAAAATACCATACCTGTTATTTGGACCAAATTTACTGGATCCGTCTCTTCTCAATATTCCAGAAATGATGTATTTATACTGATAACTGTATTCCCCTCTAAAGAAGGTGGATAATAATCGCTCTTCAAATTCAAAAGAACCCGTGTTATTTAGGTATCCATTTTGAGCCATGTTAGCAGATATATCCGCATAGTCAATTGAATTATTAGGGATATTGAAGGCTGTTCCGTTTAACGCATCCCCTTTCCTTCTGAAAACAGAAGTTCCTAAAGTACCTTTTATGTTGTGGTCATCTATCTTTTTATTGTAATTCAAGTAGCTCTCAAAATTTAAATCAAGATATGAGGCTCTTTGTTCATAAACACTTGCTCCTCTTTCAATAAAAACACTATCTGCTATCTCCACCATAACCGGATCTAAATCGGCATTAATTGCAGTATTTGCATATTTTCCTGGACCATACCAAGCTAGTGGACTAAAAGACTTATTATCTACAAATGCATAATTGTAATTTAACCGATTATTGAAAGTTAGATTTTCATTAAATTTGTAAGAAAACTCCTGCTTACCCACCAACTTATTAACCAACGCTTCGTTATGGGTGTTTTCTATTTGTGCTACCGGGTTAATGATATCACTTACTTCTACTAAATACTCATAGTTACCGTCAGGACCAATTATAGGCCTATTCGGAAAAGCGTTTATAGTATTGTAAAGTACTGAACCTATGCCGTTCTCAGGTAACGCTTTCCTTTTCTCATGAGTAAATAAGAAAACGCTGCTTAAATTTAACTTATCTGAAAGTGTATTAACTAAATTTACACGAGCATTGTAACGATCAAAACTAGATTTACTTCCACCTACAATACCATCTTGAGCGAAATAATTTCCGCCAATGGAATAGGACGAATTTTTAGTTCCGCCAGTTACACTCATATTGAAACTTTCAATTGGTGCGTTACCAAAGATTGAATCTTGCCAATTTGTACCCACATTTAAAGCGGTATTATTAAATAAAGGTTGACCTGTACCGCGAATAAACATTTCGTTTTTTATGAGCGCATATTCCGCTGCATTCAATAAATCTAATTTATTTGCTGTTTGTTGGACGCCATAATATGATCCTACTTCAAATTTTGGTTTAGCACCCACTCTACCTTTTTTCGTTTCAATAATGATAACACCATTTGCTGCCCTTACTCCGTAAATCCCAGCAGTAGCGTCTTTTAACACATTGATTGATTCTATATCACCAGGATTTAGTGCGTTAAGGCCTTCGGAATCATAAACCACTCCATCAACTAGTATTAAGGGGTCGTTATCACCAAAAGTAGATAACCCTCTAATCCTGATGCTTGAAGATCCTCCAGGTGAACCTGAATTAGTATTGATTGTGACTCCAGAAACCTGACCTTGGAGAGCTTGGTCCATACGAGGTATATTCAACCTTTCTACATTTTCACCCTTAACTTGAACGGTAGCTCCAGTCAGTTCTTTAATGGAGGATTTTCCATATCCAACCACCACCACTTCATCTAACGCTTCGGACATTACTTTCAAATTCACATTAATATTATTTCTACCTCCAACCAAGATCACTTGTTTTTTATATCCGATAAAAGAGAACTCCAATTGTGAAGCATCACTCTCCACTTGAATTTTGTAAAACCCTTCTAAATCAGTAGTAGATGTGGCTTTTCCATTGATTTCCTTAACAGTTACACCTGGTAATCCCTGTTTGTATTCATCGGTTATTGTACCACTTACAGAAATGGATTGACCCATAAGAAAATGAGAAAGGCAAAAAAGAAAAAATGTGAATGAAACTCTGTTAATTTTTTTATTAATACACATAGGATAAATGGATAGTGTTTGATTGACACTAATATATAAATTTTTAATTAATGAATTTTTCTAAACAAAAAATTATTAATTTATAGTTCTAACATTAAATTCAATTATTATGAAACAGCTATACACGATTATTATTTCATTATTAATACTAAGTTCATGTAGTACATCAAATGATGTTGTCTCAAACAAAAAAGTTCAAAAAAGAAAATACACTAAAGGCTTCGTTGTTAAAAAATCTGATAAAAAGTTTTTCAATAACTTATCCTTAAAAAACGTTGAACTTCATGCTAAAAGTGACAAAATTACTGAACATAAAACAGATATTTTTTTAGCAACAATTGATGCAAGCGTAGTTGAGCACAAATGGGATAAGCCAGAGTTTGTCAATTTTAATACAAAAAAATTTAAAAAACAGAAATCAACCAATGCGGTTAAAGGTTTACAACTATTAAGATTAAAAAATCATCTTAAAAAATCAGATAGTGACATTAAAACTTTGTTTGGCCCAAAAAAACCTAAAGAAAAATTAAAAACAAATGACGGGGAACCAGAACCTAAAGTTCATTGGGCTGCTTTAACAGGTTTTATAACTAGTCTTGTCGGTCTTTTTGTATCACCAATTTTACTTGGAATAATAAGTATTGTATTTGGTGGTATAGGCTTATCGAATATTAAAAAAAATCCTGAAAAATATAAGGGTAAAGGATTTGGTATTACAGCATTGGTTTTAGGAATAATTGAAGTTGTTATAATTTTCCTATTAATTGCTGTTTTACTTGCTGTAGCAGTTTAAGTTTATCTACTTTTTCATAAAAAAGCTCTATTTTACATGGAGCTTTTTTTATCATACCGCGCTTATAGATTATGACATTTAATTTTTAAACATTTTAATGACTTTTTTATGGTTGTATACTATTAATACAACATAATAATTTCTTTTATAAGACCTCCTAAATTAACAACATTCATATTAAATTTAAGTGTTAATCTTTTGGAAGC
>CAZJVX010000123.1:0-4996 GCA_964549345.1 uncultured Flavobacteriales bacterium
CATGAATTATGCTTGGCCATCTGCTGAAATTGCTGTTATGGGGGCAAAAGGTGCCGCTGAAATTATTTTCAAGAAAGAAATTGCAAGTGCAAAAAATCCAAAGAAAAAGTGGGAAGAAAAAGAAAAAGAATATGCGGAGTTATTTGCCAACCCTTACAATGCTGCAGCTAGAGGATACATTGATGAAGTGATTTTCCCACATAAAACTAGAGAAAAGTTAATTAAAGCATTTAAAATGACTGAAAACAAAAAAGTGAATTTACCTAAAAAAAAACACAGCAACATTCCCCTATAAAATTAACATAGTCATTTGAAAGAAATTAAAAATTACATAATGACAATAATAATGCTTAGTTCAATATCCTTACTAGGCTTTATTATACTACAATATCACTGGGCCACTCAAAATTTTGAAGAAAAGAAAATAAACGTTCAAAATGTGATTAAACTATGTAATCAAGAAATTATTGAAAAAATAGAGTCGCAAATTTTAGAAAAATCCTCCAATGTAATTCTACCCACATTTAAGCCTATTTCTGCATATAAAAATTCACCATATGATGAAAAATCTCTTATGGACAGCATAACAGAGCTGGTGAAGGATATGGAAGATCAAAATTTCATAAGCAAAAGAAAGAGAATCGTTGATATCATCAATAGACATTTATCATTAGGATTAAACTTTGATCTTGATCAGCTGTTAGAAAATGATGAAATCATTGAAATCATTTCTCAAGTCTTACATAGTCATGAATTAAAACTTAATTTTTTTTACTCCATTACGGACACAAATGGGATCATTTTGTTCTCTAATTTTGAAAAGAAAGAAAATGAACTAATAGCGAATGCCACTATTTTTTCTGATGAATTTTTAAAGGATGATATTTACAATGAAAGTAAAATATTTTCCCTTTACGTATTAGATTTTGAAAAATCCATCATCAAATCTTTTACCAGTGTTATCCTCATTTCAACGTTACTAATCATCATTGTAATAGGTACCTTCATTTACAGCATCAGAGTCATTAACAATCAAAAAAAAACAACTCAGATAAGAACTGATTTCATAAATAACATGACACATGAACTTAAAACACCTATAGCAACCATTGGATTAGCTTGTGAAGCTTTAAAAGATAAAAACATCAGCCTAAATGTGAAAATGGAAAATAAATTTTTAAATACCATCGATCATGAAAACGAAAGACTTGGAAAACTAGTTGAAACCGTACTTCAGAACACCATTTCAGACAAAGGAACACCAGAACTAAAATTGGAGATTTTCAATTTGGAAGACATCATCAACAGGGCCATTAAATCCATAGAAATTGCATTTGACAAACAAAACGGTCGTATTGAAACTGACTTTATGGCATTAAATAAAATAGTGGAGGCTGATAAACTTCACATTACCAATGTGATTTACAATTTATTGGATAACTCTCTTAAATATACTGAGAAAACACCTCACGTAATCATTTCAACAAGAGATGTTATAGGTGGCATAGTAATAAGAATGAAAGATAATGGCATAGGAATTGCAAAGAACAACTATGAAAAGGTATTTGAGAAATTATACAGAGTGCCAACTGGAGATGTACATAATGTGAAAGGGTTTGGTTTAGGATTAAGCTATGTCAAATCTATTATTGAACTTCACCAAGGAACCATTAAAGTAGAAAGTAAAATAGGCTACGGAAGCACCTTTTTACTAAATCTTAAATCCTCAAAAATTATTGAGTCATGAAAAAAAAAGAAACTAAAATATTATTGATTGAAGATGATCTAAATCTTGGAGGTATTACCACAGATTACTTAACCGCTAAAGGATTTCATTGCCAATGGGAGAATAATGGCGAGTCTGGTTACCAAGCATTTGTAAATAATCACTTTGATATTGTAATTCTTGATGTTATGATGCCAATAAAGGATGGTTTCTCTACAGGAGAAGATATAAGGGGAATAGATAAAAACGTACCCATCATATTTCTCACTGCGAAGTCTATGAAAGAAGACACCTTAAAAGGATTTGAAATAGGTGCAGATGATTACATTACCAAACCTTTTAACATGGAGGAACTCATTGCACGTATTAATGCCGTTTTAAAAAGGACTTCCGACAAAAATGAAAATTACTACGATGATGTACAAATTGGTAAGTTCGTATTTAATCCGAAAATGCAGTTATTAAAATTAGGTGAAGACTCTGTCCATTTAACCACAAAAGAAGCTGACCTTCTCAAGCTTTTATGTAAAAATCAAGATGAAATTCTTGAACGAAATCATGCTTTAAAAGCAGTTTGGGGTGATGATAATTACTTCAACGGAAGGAGTATGGATGTATACATTGCTAAGCTGAGAAAATATCTAAAAGGAGACCCTTCTGTGAAAATTATTAACGTTCATGGTAGAGGATTTAAACTTCTTACCTAGAGTTACAAAGATTTCGTTCTTCCACCGTCTACAGGCAAGTTTATGCCGTTTATATAACTGGCATAATCTGAAGCTAGAAACAAAATAGCATAAGCCACCTCTTCTGGTTCAGCAATTCTTTTCATTGGAACTTCTGATGCCATTCCGGCTTTTACAAGTTGTTCACTAATTGCTAGTTTTTGTGCCTTGCTTCTGATTATTTCATTCAATCGGCCTGTATTTGTAGCTCCTGGCAGTACATTGTTAACTGTAATATTATACTCCCCTAATTCATTACTCAAAGTTTTTGCCCAATTGGCTACTGCACCTCGAACAGTATTAGAAACTCCCAATCCATTTAATGGCTGTTTGACAGACGTAGATATCACATTAATAATCCTACCAAAAGATCTCTCCTTCATCCCATTACAAACAACGCCAAGTATTTTGTGATAAGAAATTAGGTGCATATTGAATGCAGAAATGAGTTCAGTAGAGGAAGCAGTGTCTAATCTCCCACCTGGTGGTCCTCCAGTATTATTTACTACTACATCAATGTCTAAACGTTGAGATAGCAAAAATTGGCTTAATTTATCTTCAAGCTCTTTAGGTTTGGTGAAATCAACATTTAGGGTTCGTATTTTACTAGATCTAGTGCTTGATAGTTCTGACGCTCTTTCTGCCAATTTTTTGTCATTCCTACCTAATAAAATTAACTCAGCTCCATTAGCTGCAAACAATTTAGCAGAAGACCACCCTATTCCATCGGTCGCCCCACCAACCAATACTTTTCTATTTGTAAAATCAAAATTCATAACTAAAATTGAAGTAAAATTAGCAAAATTGAACGAGACTTTGAATCAAGGCTTATTGTAAATTTTACATTATTTACATCTGTTCTTTTTACAAAAAAGTTACCCAATCATAACAAATAATTGAGTAAAAAAATTAAATTTGGGATTCAACTATTATAAATTAAACATTAAATATGAAAAAATATTACTTTTCTTTATTGTTCACCCTTTGTGCATTTTTCCTATTTGGTCAAAGCACTATTAACATCACTACATCAGGTGGATCCTGGAATGGTGAAAGGTGGACAAGCGTCACCACTGCAGTAAATGGTGGTGGTACAGTTGTTTGGTCACAAGGTGCCAACATTGGAGACAATGCAGGAGATATTAATGTAGATATAAGCATTGCAGCTGGCACATATTTCGTAAATTGTTATGATACATATGGCGATGGTTGGAATGGCGGACTGATCACTGTTACGGATTATGCAGGAAATGTTATTGGAGACAATGGTGGTGTCACTCCAAATAACGGTACAGGAGGTTCTAATGATTTAGAAGCTTCTTTTCAAATTATAGTCCCCGCGGCTCCTTCATGTAACGCACCTACTGCTTTAGCTTCATCAAATGTAACTGCAACGTCAGCAGACGTCTCATGGACAGCTGGTGGAACAGAAACAGAATGGTGGCTTGTTGTTAATGGAGCCGGTCAGTCAGTTACAAATACCACAAACTCTCTTACCCTATCGGCCGCTACTGCGTATTCAGTACAAGTTGCTGCCATTTGTGGTGTTGGAGATACAAGTGTTCTTTCTTCTCCTATCTCATTTACAACACCTGGAACATGCGGACTCTTCCAAGTTGATTTAATAGACTCCTACGGTGACGGCTGGAATGGAAATGGTTTAGTTGTTTCAATCAACGGAGCAATTTATGACACGCTAACTCTTTTTACTGGAGCTAATGGAACTTTCACGATTCCAGTAAACATTGGAGATGTGCTTGATTTCGATTGGGTTCTTGACGCTTATGCTACCGGAGGAAATACTTGGCCGGGTGAAAACTCTTACAATGTATATGATGTTAGTGGCGCTCTTGTAGGTTCTGGAACATTTGATGCTGCTGCGGGTGAAGTGAACGATGTTATGGGGGTTACGGCATGTCCTGCTTGTACAACTCCTTCTGGCATAATGGCCTCAAACATTACTACTAATAGTGCTGACGTTTCGTGGACAGCTGGTGGAACAGAGACAGAATGGTGGTTTGTGCTAAATGGTGTTGGTCAGTCTGTTACGAGTACTACCAATGCGCTGACAGGGTTAACCTCTGCTACTGTTTACTCTGTTGAAATAGCAGCTATATGTGGTGCAGGTGATACGAGTTCGTTATCACTTCCGTACACATTCGCAACAGCATGTGGTGTAGCTTCGGCTCCTTATGCAGAAACCTTTGATGCTGCTTCATTAAGTCCTTGTTGGACTCAAGATACAGCAGATATTTTCGATTGGAGTGTAGATGCTAATGGTACACCATCACCTGGAACCGGACCATCTGACGATATAACAGGTGGAGGAAATTATATGTACACAGAAGCATCTGTTCCAAGAGCTTATTTAGATTCAGCGATACTAATCTCTCAAGATATTGATGTAAGTGCATTATCTTTCCCTGAATTAAATTTCTTTTCACACATGTACGGATCAGCTATTGGTACGTTAAGAGTTGATATGCATGATGGTTCTGGATACTCAACTGTATTTAGCAAGTCTGGTGATCAAGGAGATGTGTGG
>CAZJVX010000124.1:0-4982 GCA_964549345.1 uncultured Flavobacteriales bacterium
TGGTAAAAAAGGTGATCCATCCCCCGTAACTGCATATGGTGTGTACATGGGGATGAAAGCAGCAGCAAAATTTAAATATGGAAAGGATAGTCTCCATGGGAGAAAAATTGCAGTCCAAGGAATTGGTCATGTAGGAGATTATTTACTTCAATATCTACATAAAGAAGGTGCTACACTAACCATCACAGATATAAATGAAAACGCACTTAAGAATGCGGCAAAGAAATATAATTGTGATGTGGTTTCTCCTTCTAAAATATACGAAGTTGATATGGATATATATGCTCCATGTGCATTAGGAGCTACAGTTAACGATAATACGATTGCAAAAATGAATTGTTCCATCATAGCAGGTGCAGCAAATAATCAGCTAGAAGATGAAAATATTCACGGATTAACATTAATGAAAAATGATGTACTATATGCACCTGATTATTTAATTAATGCAGGTGGTGTGATGAATTGTTATGCAGAGGTTCATGATATTTCATCCGAAGAAGTCATGGAAATGGCAGGAGATATCTACAATACTACAATGAAGATATTTGAGTTGTCCAGTTCTCAAGAAATCCCCACTTATTTGGCTGCAAATAGAATAGCAGAAGAGAGGTTGAAAAAAGAAGCAGAAAAAAATGCTTAATAGAAGACACATTAGAATTAAAGTCCTTCAGGCTTTTTATGCATTTTTTCAGTCCAATAACGAAGATGTATTAAAGGGTGAGAAAGAACTTTTTCACAGCATTGAAAAAATATATGACTTATATGTATTTATTCTAATGTTATTTCCTTCCTTAAAAAGACAAGCTTTGATTCAAATTGAGGAGGCTAAGAGATCTGAGTATTTAAGACAAGATATTCATATCTTGAATACAGGTTTTATTGATAATCAGCTTGTTGATTTAATAGAACAAAGTAAAGTGCTTCAAAAAATCAGCAAAGACCGAAAAATCAATTGGGAGGGAGATGTAGAAAATGATCTAACCAAAAAAATATTTAAAGAAGTTTATCAGACCGATAACTATAAAAATCTATTACAGAATGAATCTACCTCATTTAATGATGACAAAGACGCATTAGTACAACTTTATAAAAAAGAAATCTGTAATCTGGAAAAATTGCAGCACTTTTTTGATGAAAAAAGTATTTATTGGCATGATGACTTAGATCATGTTTCCTCCATGATTTTAAAGACCCTTAAATCCATTACAGAAGATAAAGAATTGGAAATACTGCCGTTGTGGAAAGAAGACGAATATGAATTTACTCAAAATTTATTTCGAAAAGCAGTGCTACAAAAAGAAGAAAATGATGCTGTATTACAAACCTATTCTAAGAATTGGGAAAAAGAAAGATTAGCTACAATGGATTCGTTATTGATGAATTTAGCCATGACAGAGGCATTAGAATTTTCTTCTATTCCAATCAAAGTAACCCTAAATGAGTATATAGAGATTTCTAAATTCTACAGTACACCTAAGAGCAATAGTTTTATAAACGGAATTCTTGATCGTATTTTTGAAGACTATAAAAAAGATGGTAAACTTGTTAAAAGAGGTAGAGGTTTAATCAATTAAGCATAAATGAAAAATTACGTTTTATTCATATTATTATTTATTTCAACAGCTTGTATTTCAGATAAGTTAGATAGCGAAAAATATGTCACTACAGACCTAATTGATAATGAGAACCCGCCTATAATGGAATTTGATCAAGAAATTTACCATTTTGATACAGTGGCATTAGGTTCAGAAGTCCAATATACATTCACGTTTGAAAATACAGGTGATTCATATTTACTTATTCACTCCGTTAAAGCAGCATGTGGTTGTACCGTTTTAAAAGGTTGGCCTAAGGAACCCATTCCGCCTGGAGGTACTGGCGAGATACCAATTGTGTTAACCACCAAAAACAAAGGGTATAATAAAAAATACATTTCTGTACTAAGTAACACTAAAGCAGGTATACAAAAGCTTTTTTTAGAGGGTTACGTAGTAGGTTTATAATTAAAATTAAATAAAAGATGTTATACATATTACAAGCAGCACCAGAAGGAGGAGGTTATTCTCAACTGATATTTTTAGTGGCTATTATCGCCATTTTTTATTTTTTCATGATAAGACCTCAAAATAAGAAAAGAAAAGAATTGATGAATTTTCGGTCAAATCTTAAGAAAGGAGATACGATAATTACGCAAGGAGGTATTCATGGTAGTATTGTTTCAATCAGTGATTCGACTGTCACTATTTCAGTAGATTCGAACACGAAATTAAAAGTGGAAAAGGAATTCGTTTTTTCAAATTCATCTTCTATTGTAAAGTAAGATACATGTTAAAAGTCGGTATAACCGGTGGAATTGGATCTGGAAAATCAACAGTATCCCGTTTTTTTTCAGAGCTAGGTGTTCCTGTTTATGATTCTGATCAAAGAGCTAAGTCTTTAATGCAACATGATGACTCCATCATAATTAAAATAAAAAAAGAGTTTGGAGACAATTCATATCTAAATAACCAACTTAATCGTTCATATATAGCAGAGATTGTTTTTAAAAATGAATTGAAACTAAAACAATTAAATGCGATAGTTCATCCGGTAGTAAGAACTGATTTTAATAATTGGTTAAGTCAAAATAGTAATGCTAATTTTGTAATAAAAGAAGCGGCAATTATGATAGAAAGTGGTGCATATAAAGATTTAGATAAGTTAATTGTTGTGAATGCAAACAGAGAACACAAGATTAAATGGATCAAAAAAAGAGATCATTTATTATTAGAAGATATAGAAAATAGGATTCAAAATCAGTTATCAGATGAAATCAGAAATCAATATGCGGATTTTATCATAGAAAACAGTTCCAGTAAAAAGGAATTAAAACAACAAGTGTTGTCTATATACAATAAACTTATAGACTAACTAAAAAATATGTAACCCACAATAATGGCTGTTATAATCCCAATTAAATCAGCAATCAATCCTGCGGTTATAGCATATCTTGTGTTCTTTATTTTTACAGCCCCAAAATAAACTGCTATAATGTAAAATGTGGTGTCTGTTGTACCTTGCAAAGTTGATGTCAATTTGGCTACAAAACTATCAACACCATAATGGTTGAAGGATTCGAGCATTAGTCCTCTAGCACCTGAACCACTTAGCGGTTTCATTAATGCTGTAGGTAATGCGTCAATAAAAGCAAGTTCAGAAGTGAAGAATGAAAAAACATACTCGATACCGCTAATGAGTATATCCATAGCTCCAGAAGTTCTAAAAACACCAACACCCACTAGAATAGCAACTAAAAAAGGAATGATTTTGATGGCGATATTAAAACCATTTTTTGCCCCCTCAATAAAGCAGTTATACACATTAATTTTTTTAATAAAACCGAGAATTAAAAAGAGACATATTATGGCGAATAAGATAAAGCTACTTAATAAGGAACTTACTGTTTTTAATGTGGCAGGATCTAAACTTTTAAAGTAATAAACACTTCCAAAAATAAGTAACGAAATTCCTCCAAGATATGCTAAAATAATTCTATTGAATAAATTTATTTTTTGCATAATAGCTACAGTTATCAATCCTCCCAAAGAGGCGACAAAAGTGGAGATTAATATGGGTATAAATATATCAGCTGGATTTTCAGCTCCAAATTGAAATCGATAATTCATAACCGCAATTGGGATTAAGGTAAGACCAGAAGTATTTAGTACCAAAAACATGATTTGTGCATTAGATGCAGTATCTTTTTTTGGGTTGATTTCCTGTAGTTGATCCATAGCTTTAAGCCCCATTGGTGTAGCAGCATTGTCAAGCCCCAGCATATTTGCACAAAAATTAAGCATCATAGACCCTCTTGAAGGATGATTTTTAGGAATTTCAGGAAAGAGTTGATTAAAAAAAGGACCAACTATTTTAGATAATCCATTAACAGCGCCACCTTTTTCACCAATATTCATTATGCCCATCCACAAGCATAAAATACCAGTTAATCCTAGGGCTATTTCAAATGATGTAGTAGCTAAATCAAATGTGCTTGAGATTATCGCAGAAAAAACATCATAATCATGAAGAAAAACTGTTTTAAATAAAGCTACTAAAAAAGCAATTAAAAAGAATCCTATCCATATGTAGTTTAAAACCATATTAACTAATTACAGAAATAATTAAAGATCTTCTTAAAGTCCTACTAATAAGTTATCCATATTAATTTGATGATAATTGAATTAATCAATTATTCCTGCACCTTGTCTTAGAATTGATGGCTCCTCTGTTCGGCAATCAACAATGGTGGATGCTACATTGTTTCCAAAACCACAATCCACAACAGCGTCTACTTCATGTTCATGTCGTTCAAATATGGTAAACGGATCAGTTGTGTATTGAATAATTTCGTCTTGATCATGTACGCTAGAACTAACCAAAGGGTGATTTAATTTTTCTACTAATGAGTTAGTTAGACCATGATTGGGAATTCGTATGCCTACTTCCTTTTTGTTAGATCCAAATAGTTTCGAGACTTGATTGTTAGCTTGTAAAATAAATGTAAAAGGACCTGGTATAGCATTTTTAATAACTCTAAAAATTTTTCTGTCTATGGGTTTTGTGTAGTTTGAAATTGAACTTAGGCTATTAAGTACTAGAGAAAACTCAGATTTTTTGAGTTTAACGTCTTTAATTTTAGCTAATTTTTCTAATCCCTTTTTGCTGTTTAAGCTTACTGCAAAAGCGTATATGGTGTCAGTGGGGATTACAATTAACCCATCATTTTCTAAAATATGAACAATTTGTTCTATTTTTCTATCATCTGCATTGTCAGGATGAACTTCGATCAGCACTTTATGCGTTTACTTTTTTAAAATCAGCTAAAAACTTAGCTAAACCACTATCAGTAAGAGGATGATTTAAAAGAGCTGTAATAGCGCTTAAGGGCCCAGTCATAACATCAGCACCTATTTCAGCACATTGTATAATATGCATTGGATGTC
>CAZJVX010000125.1:0-4981 GCA_964549345.1 uncultured Flavobacteriales bacterium
CCCATGGAGACTATCCTTTCCATATTTAAATTTTGCTGCTGCTTTCATCCCCATATACACACCATATGCTGTTACGGGAGATGGATCACCTTTTTTACCAGGTAGACCAGTTACAAATTGTGTAGATTTCGCCACATGAAGCATATCATCTGGACTTATTCCAACGTCTTCAGCCGTAATGTAAGAGCCATTTAAGCTATCAATAAACTCTCCAAATTTTTCAAATAAGGCAGGTGATTTTTGTGTTTTTGAATCTCCTATTATTACCGCTTTACCGCCTCCAAGATTTAAACCTGAAATGGCATTTTTGTAGGTCATACCTCTAGACAGTCTCATAACATCAGTAAGCGCTTCTTCAGAAGAAGCGTAATTCCACATTCGAGTACCACCTAATGCTGGTCCGCAAATTGTACTGTGAACAGCGACAATTGCTTTAAGACCTGTTATTTCATCTTGGCAAATCAAAATGCGTTCGTGCCCCATATCATAAAAATCTTGCATTATATCATGTATTTAGGTTGAATTTTTTTTGTATCAGAGGTATTTCAAAGATCAATTTTTTGTTTGACAAAAATAATATTTTGTCAATATAAACCATAAATAAAAAGTAATAGTTAGTCAATGTATTTATCTTTATCCAATGAGCGAATTATTTTATTTAAATAAGTACTTAAAAAGTTATAAATGGCATTTAGTTCTGGGATTCATATTTATAATTTGTTCAAATTATTTTGGTGTTTACATGCCCAAAATTATTGATGATGCTGCCGATCAATTGACGATCTTTTTAAATTCTGAAAGTAAGGAAAACAATGATCTATGGTCCATTGGGCTTCATCTTGTTGGATTATATATGTTGTTTTCATTGCTTAAAGGTATTTTTCTTTTTTGCACAAGACAAACCATTATTGTGATGTCAAGGCATATAGAATACGATTTTAAGAATGACATATTTTTAAAATATCAACAACTCAATCTTTCTTTTTACAAACAAAATAGAACTGGAGATTTAATGAACAGAATAAGTGAAGATGTTAGTAAAGTACGAATGTATTTGGGTCCTGCTATAATGTACACGCTCAATGTAGTGGTATTATTTGTTATGGTTATTAGTTTTATGATATACAAAAATGCTGAGCTCACATTTTTTGTTCTTCTCCCCTTACCTATTTTATCTTTTATCATATATAAGGTAAGTGCGATAATCAACAAAAAGAGTGAAATCACTCAAAAAAAGCAATCTAGAATCACCTCTTTTGTTCAAGAAATGTTTTCTGGTATACGAGTTCTAAAAGCTTACAACAGGTCTAGGTATTTTGCAAAACAATATGACCAAGAAACTGAAGATTACAAGAGGGCATCTTTAAGCTTAGCATTGGTAAATGCATTGTTTCTACCATCTATCATATTACTCATAGGACTAAGCACTGTTTTCACCATTTATTTAGGTGGATTAAAAAGCATCAATCAAGAATTAGATTATGGCGATATTGTTCAATTCATCTTTTACATTAACATGTTAACATGGCCATTTGCTTCTGTGGGATGGGTAAGTTCATTAGTTCAACGAGCTGCGGCATCACAAAAAAGAATCAATGAGTTTCTTTTAAAAGAGGAGAAAGTAGTCAACGAAGGTAAAAACATTCTAACCAAATTAGAAAAAATCGCATTTAAACAAGTAAACTTTAACTATCAAACCAAGTCAGATTTTAATTTACGTCATCTTGAATTTGAAATTAATTGTGGACAATCGCTAGGAATTTTTGGATCAACGGGGTCAGGGAAATCAACTGTAGCCAATTTAATTACAAGATTATATGAAATAGATAATGGACTTTTTGTAATAAATGAAACAGATGTTAAAGAATTTGAACTGGATAGCTTTAGAAAATTAATTGGATATGTACCTCAGGATATATTTCTTTTTTCAGATACTATTTATAATAATATTGCATTTGGCCTAAATGAAAATGACGTGGTTCTCAAGGACGTTGAGCACGCAGCTAAATTGGCTGGCGTATATGACGAAATTTGTCGATTTGAGAAAAGTTTTGATACGAAAATTGGTGAAAGAGGTGTTAACCTTTCAGGAGGTCAGAAACAGAGAATAGCCATAGCTAGAGCATTAATAAGAAAACCACAACTACTTATTTTAGATGATTGTCTCTCTGCAGTAGATACAGAAACATCTTCAAAAATACAACAACAACTTTCATCTGTTTATCCCGATCAAATTTCTATTCAGATAAGTCACAGAGTAAGTCAGTTATCTCACTGTAATCACATTTTAGTATTAGATAATGGTCAGATAGTACAGCAAGGAAAACATGCTGATTTAATAGCTAAAGAAGGTTACTATCAAAGCATTTACAATAAACAACAATTGGATGAGGTTAATAATTATTAATTTTTTTAAATTTTGCATTAAATAAAAAAGGTTATTTATATTGCACTTAAATTCAATAATATCTGATGGGAAATAACAACGAACATGATAATTACAGAAATGAAATTTATTCAAAATCTGTAAGAGCAGGGAAAAGAACATACTTTTTTGATGTAAAGGCAACCAGATCTGGAGACCACTATCTAACTATCACAGAAAGCAAGAAAAAGTTCGATCAAGACGGTAATTTTCATTTTGAAAAACATAAAATATTTTTATACAAAGAAGACTTCGATAAATTCAAAGATGGACTTTCTGAAGTCGTTGATAAAATCAATACGTTAAACGAAGATTTTTCGCAAGAAAATGATTCCGCTGAAAAATCATACAAAGACGTTGAATTTGAAGATTTAGATTAGTATTTTTATTAACAATCTGAACTTATACACTTTCCTTTATCAATTTTATAATGCACTGAAAATCATTGAATTAAAAACTTGTAAAGATTTTTTCTGATGTTTACTTGTTCATAATTAATCATATTTGGTTAATTAAACATGGTATTGTTTATAATTGAAAAAATACTTCAATTGAGTTCGATAACTAAATTTTACTTTTGATAAAAGATATTATACATCGTTTATGCAAGTTACCTTTTATGGACATGGCTGTTTTAAAGTAGTTGTTAATGGCACTCATTTGCTATTTGATCCTTTTATTACTCCAAATGACAAAGCCAAACACATTGACATAAGTACTATTCGTGCCGATTATATTTTAATATCACATGGGCATGAAGATCACATTGCAGATGTAAAGAGAATTGCTGAAAGAACCAATGCTACTTTAATTTCAAACTTTGAAATTATTTCTTGGTTTGATAAAAATTTTGGTGTGAGTAATGGTCATCCAATGAATCATGGAGGGAGTTGGAACTTTCCATTTGGTAAAGTTAAATATGTAAATGCTATTCACAGCAGCACTCTTCCTGATGGTTCACCTGGAGGAAACCCTGGTGGTTTTATTGTAGAAACAGTTGATAAAAGTTTTTATTACGCAGGGGACACTGCATTACATATGGATATGAAATTAATTGGTGAATATCACCACATTGATTTCGCATTACTACCAATAGGTGACAATTTCACTATGGGATATGAAGATGCAAGCATAGCAGCCGAAATGGTGAAAACAAAAACGGTAATCGGAGTACATTATGATACATTTGGTTTTATAGAAATTGATCATCAAAAGGCAAAAAAAACATTCAAGAAAAAAAACATCAACTTATTACTACCTAGGATAGGTGAAGAAATTAATTTATAGATGGGAAAAATAATTACAATTGCAAATCAAAAAGGAGGAGTTGGAAAAACAACAACTGCTATTAATCTGGCAGCATGCCTGGGAGTATTAGACAAAAAGACGCTTTTAATTGATGCTGATCCTCAATCCAATTGTACATCCGGTGTTGGTTTTGAACCTAGGGATGTAAAAAATGGCATATACGATTGCATTGTGAATGGTGAAGACCCAAGAAATATCATCTTGCAGACCAAAAATCCGAACCTGCATATTTTGCCATCACACATTGATTTAGTTGGTGCAGAAATTGAAATGATTCATATGAAAGAAAGAGAGTTTATTTTTAAAAACTTTTTATCAACTCTTTCAGAAGAATACGACTACATATTCATTGATTGTTCACCTTCGTTAGGCTTACTCACGCTCAACGCATTGACTGCGTCAGACAGTGTCATTATTCCTGTTCAATGTGAATATTTTGCTCTTGAAGGACTTGGTAAGCTATTAAATACCATAAAAATTGTACAAAGTAGATTAAATAAAAAATTAGATATTGAAGGTATTTTGCTTACCATGTATGATACTCGTTTAAGGTTATCTAATCAAGTTGTTGAAGAAGTTAAAATTCATTTCCAACAATTGGTTTTTGATACTATTATTCATAGGAATACTAGATTAGGAGAAGCCCCTAGCCATGGTGAGACTATCATCATGCACGATGCAAGTAGCAAGGGAGCAGTAAACTATCTGAATTTAGCTAAAGAGCTTATTACGAAAAATATCGACAATACAATCAATGTTAAATTGAACGAATCTAACGTTAAAGTCAATGGTGTCTAAGAAAAATGCACTAGGAAAAGGACTAAGTGCTTTATTAGAAAATGCTAAAACTGATATTACTTCTGATGCTGACTACCAGAAAAGTGAAGTTGTTGGTTCCATTTCCAGAATTGAAATATCCAGTATTTCACCTAATCCCTTTCAACCTAGATTAGATTTTGATAAAGAACCATTATTAGAATTAGCAAATTCCATAAAGGAACATGGCATTATTCAGCCCATTACGGTTCGTAAAATTGGAAGAAACGAATTTCAAATCATTTCAGGTGAAAGAAGATACCAAGCTTCTAAATTAGCTGGTATTAATGAGCTGCCTTGTTTTATTAGAATTGCAGATGACCAACACATGCTTGAAATGGCTATCGTTGAAAATATACAGCGTAAGGATTTAAATGCCATTGAAATTGCATTGAGCTATCAAAGACTCATTGATGAATGTAATTTATCCCA
>CAZJVX010000126.1:0-4980 GCA_964549345.1 uncultured Flavobacteriales bacterium
CGGGGATGGAAGTGGTTTTAATCAAGTGTGATGAAAAAGGAAATGTAGACCTTGATGATTTGAAAAACAAGGCAGAAGTACACAGTTCGAATCTAGCTGCTCTGATGATTACTTACCCTTCAACTCATGGGGTTTTTGAAGAAGAAATCAAAACTATAACAAACATTGTTCATGAAAATGGTGGTCAAGTGTACATGGATGGCGCAAATATGAATGCACAGGTTGGATTAACTTCTCCTGGTTTAATTGGCGCTGATGTATGTCATTTAAATTTACACAAAACTTTTGCTATACCCCATGGCGGTGGAGGACCAGGAATGGGGCCAATTGGTGTTGCAAAACATTTAACTCCATTTTTACCTGGAAACCCAATTATAAAAACAGGAGGAAATAAAGCTATAAAGTCCATCAACGGAGCTCCTTGGGGCAGTGCTTTAATTCTGCTAATTTCTTATGGATACATTAAAATGCTGGGGGCATCTGGCCTAAAAAGATCTACAGAAATAGCCATATTAAATGCCAACTATTTAAAATCTAAACTTGAAAATCATTATGAAATTTTATACACGAATGAAAGCAATCGGGTAGCACATGAAATGATTTTAGATTGTAGAAACTTTAAAAAATCCAGTGGCATAGAAGTGGAAGACATTGCAAAAAGACTAATTGATTACGGTTTTCATGCACCAACAGTTAGTTTTCCAGTTGCTGGGACATTGATGATTGAACCAACAGAGAGTGAATCCATTACAGAATTAGACCGATTTGCTGAAGCCATGATTTCAATTAGGGAAGAAATAAGAGCTGTTGAAAATGGTGAAATGGATAAAACAGATAATGCACTTAAAAACGCTCCACATACTTGTGCCATACTTGCAGAAGAGGTTTGGAAACACCCCTACTCAAGAAAAGAAGCTGTATTTCCTACTATTCATCAATATCAAACCAAATTTTGGCCACCTGTAGGCAGAGTTGATAATGCTTACGGAGATCGAAACTTAATTTGTAGTTGCCTACCTCTTGAAGAATATGAAAAAGAGCTCCAGGTTGCAAACTCTTAAAAAATTAAACTATAATTGTATGCTACAAATCCATCTATATGCAAAAATTAAAAAAAATTACCCTGATAATTATTTTAATAGTCAACATGGCATTTACCCTGAAAGCACAGCCATTCAAAAACAAAGCATATGTGAAAGATGTAGTTTCATTTGAGAGAAACTTCAAAAGAACGAATGTGGATACAACTGGAATTACAATGTCAGGAAATTTCGCTCCAGACTTCGCGCCTAGTAATGGTAACATTTATATATATGGATATATGGGAGGAGGCTACATTTATGGTTCAAATGTGGATTCACTAAATGTATGTGCACAAGGATACATGAACACCAATAACTCTACGGTAAGAATTAATGAAATATTATTTTTAATTGCAGGAAAATATGAAAACCCCAATGATGCTATTGACGGCTCAATTGGTGTAAGTATTTATCAAATGACAGATAACCAAGCCTACACTTTTGATGGTATGAATTGGAATCCGTCCCACGAAGGCCCAGCTGGAAATGCTCTTGCAACAGAAACATTGAATATAAGCAATTGCGATACCACCGGATTTACTTCTGTGATGTTTACAAGTCCTGTAAGCGTGACTGGTAATTTTGCTATTGAGTTTGATGCCAGTTCTTTTATTAACACCGGAGATACTGTAGGAATTTTAAGTGATGCACACGGAAATGGCTATGAGTATGCATTTCATAACTTTACTGCTGGTGGTCCATTTATGGTTACCAATTCCGCTTTTGGGGGAAATCTAAACAACAACATAGCCATGTTTGCCGTAATTGCAGACAATAATTTAGGTGTTGACGGTGATGAATCATTAAACGGTTTAAAAGTTTCATCTTTCCCTAATCCTGCTAAAGATGAAATAACAATACAATATATTAATGAAAATACAAGCACCTCGCTTTCTATAAATGTATTTGATCAAACAGGAAGACTCATTTATCAAAATAGTCTTATTCCCACTTTATTTAATAGAAACAACATTAAGATTAATACCAACAATTTATCAAACGGGAAATATTACTACAGCATTCAGAGCAATTACGGTAAAATCACAAAATCTTTCGTTATTAACAAATAACAATTTTACAAATAGATTAAGTTTTCTTATTTTTACACTAACAAATAAACAACATAACATGAAGAAAATATACGTTTTATCCCTAGCCTTATTTACGGCATTAGCGGGATTCTCACAGTTCACCAACGTCAAAGGCGAATTGGTAAAAAGAAAAGAATTTAAAGAATTAAAAGCTAAACCCTCCATTTCTAACCATATTCCTAAGGGATTAACGCTTTGGTCAAATGAATTTGACAACAGTGCTGACTGGGTTTTAGATAACTCATGCGCATACACTGGTTACAACCTAGTAGGTGGATATGATTATGTGGCAGGTGCTAATACTACTGCATTTTCTAATTGTACTGGAAGTGGAACAGTTGCTAATGATCCAAATACTTCTCAGCCGGCTCAGTGGGTATTTGAAACTAACCCAAGTGTAATTCCGGTAGGTGTACTTGCTCCTTTTGCTTCTGCTTCAGCAGCTAATGGATTTTTATTTATCAACTCAGATGCTACCGGTGGTGGTGATGGTGATGGAACTCCAATTTTTGTAACTGCAACCATTGCAACACCAATTGACTTAACAGGTGAGCCAAGTGTAGTATTATCTTTCTCCCATAACTACCGTTGGTGGCAAGACACCAGAGGGGTAAGGGTGTCACCAGATAATGGAGCTTCATGGTATCAATATGAAATCACGAATAATGCCGGATATCCAAATGATCAAAACTCTGGTAATCCAGAAATTACATCTATTGATATTTCGTCAGTAGTTGGAAATGCTTCACAAGTTTTAGTTCAATTTTATTATGAAGACAATGATTTTTGGGCTTGGTATTGGGCAGTAGATGATGTAAAGATTTCAAGAAAAGATCAAAACAACATTGTAAACAATTCATCGTGGATGTTCGGAGAAAACAGTGGTGGTGCTGAGTATGGTAGAACTCCTGTTACTCACTTACCACAAAATTGGTATGTTGGTTCACAAGTCACTAATGATGGTGTTAATGATCAAACAAATGTGGCTTTAAACGCAGATTTTGGATCTTTCTCAGTAAATACATCGATAAGTGTTATTGAATCAGATTCAACAAGAGTTGTTGAAACATTAGAGCCGATTGCATTAACAGTGGGAGTTTATAATGGAACATTTACAGTTTCATCTGACTCAGATGCAGTTGCAGGACCAAATTCAGCTGATAATGTATTTCTAAGAAATTTCGAAGTAACTACTGATTTATATTCTTTGGACGGCATTGGAAATCACCCTTCTGGTACAGAAACTATAGGTTCAATTGGAAGTAATACGTGGAGTGATGCAGCAGACGGATTAGTATGTGCTACAATGTATCCTATTTTACAAAATGAAGTGATTAATAATGTAAGAACTCACATCACCTCTTCTTCAGTTGCTGGTGCAGAAGTTATACTGTATATTTTAGATTCCATTGATATGGCATCATGGAATTCAGGTGCAGCTTATTATACTTCGGATATCTACACATTAACACAAAACGATGTTAACCAAGGGTATTTTGATATTCCAGTACTTTACCAAAACTCTGATGGTTCTTGGTCTCATTTGGATGTAATGCCAGGTAACTACTATGCAGCAGTAGAGTTATTTAGTGCAGGAAATACGTTTGATGTAAGAATTGAAGATGACGCTACAGTTGGACAACCAGCATGGCAAAGTTCTATTTATTACCCGAACGACCAAGTGTATTCTAACGGAAATGCATTTGCTATACAACTTATGCTTGGTGCAAATACATCTGTAAATGAAACAATACTTGAAAATGTAACTGTTTATCCTAATCCTTCAAATGGTATCTTAAATATCAAGTCTTCTTTAGATGTACTTGAAGTTACAGTTTTTGACATCTCTGGAAAAACAGTACATAGAACTATCTTAAATGGAAACTCAAGCATTGACTTATCAAAATTAGATAAAGGTTCATACATTATTGAATTAAGAAATTCAACTGGTGTATACAAAGAAACCATTACTATTCAATAGTAGAAATTATACTTAAAAATTCAAAGGGAGAGTGATCTCCCTTTTTTTGTTTCAATAAATCAGAAGTAATTATTTTAGTATAACCTATTATTTTCTTATTTTTACCTCAATTAACTTAACTTTTAATCAAAACAATTATGAAAAAAACACTACTTAGTACAGTTCTATTAGTTTTTTCCATTATAAGTTTCAATGCACAAACTATTGAGTTTACCGTTGAAGCTCCTGCCGGTATTGCTGGTCCTTACGGCTTTTCATCAACTAATGATGTAGCGGGTTGGGGAAGTCCAGATTTATTGGATACAGCTAATGCTGTTATGGATACGCTAATGTTTGTTGATGATGGTACTGCGGGAACAAACCCACAAGGAAATCCAATGTCAGCTGAAGGATGTAACCCACTTATTAATGACCTTTCTGGTAAGATTGCTGTTATTTACAGAAATACATGTCAGTTTGGAACAAAAATTTTAAATGCAGAAAACGCTGGTGCTGTAGCTGCAATCATTATTAATAGAGAACCAGGACTAGTTAATATGGCACCTGGTGATGATGGCGCTAATGTTACTATACCAGCTATTTTTATCGAAGATGCAACTGGTACGATCATTACTAATGAAATGGCCAATGGACCTGTTGTTGCCTTTATTGGAACAAGATCATTCAGCTATAACGTTGCAATAGCCAATTCAGGTGTGATTAGACCTGAAGCAGCAGCAACCCCATCAGCTTTAGCACAAAGCAATGCTGAATACGAAGTTCAACTTGGTGCATGGATCACCAATCCAGGAAGCCAAATGAATAATGTTACGCTGAAAGCAGTTAT
>CAZJVX010000127.1:0-4965 GCA_964549345.1 uncultured Flavobacteriales bacterium
ATTTCATTTGCAATAATACCAACCGATGTACTAACATTGAGAGACTCTGCATGTCCAAATTTTGGAATTTGAATTTGTTGATCACTTAAATTTTCTATATGTTTAGAAATTCCATTTGCTTCATTTCCGAAAACAATAATGCTGTTTTGATGAATTGTTTGTTTATATATGTTTTCCCCATTTATTTGAGTTGTAATTACTTTATGTGAATTGAATTTTTCAATAACAGCACGAAATTCTTTATAAATCACGTTTACTCTAAAAATAGAACCCATACTTGCCATAACTGTTTTTGAATTGTACGCATCTACTGTTTTTGGAGAACAAATTATTTGATTAAAGCCAAACCAATCTAATGTTCTTACTATGGTGCCTAAGTTGCCAGGATCATTAATATGATCTAGATAAAATAAAATGGGTTTTTTATCAATTTTAAAATCTAACTTAGGAATCTTTGCAATAGCTATGAAAGGGCTTGGGTTTTTTAGATGGCTTATTCTTGAAGCTTCTCTAGTTGTTATTTGAATAGCATCCACAAAATCAGAGTTATTTGGGTCGGTTGTACACATACATAACACTTCAAAATTACTTTTTACTAATTCCATGCAATTTTTCTTTCCTTCTACAATGAAGAGACCGAGTTCATGTCGCTTAGTTTTGCGATGAAGTAAACTAAAATCTCTTAAATCATTTTTGCTGAGTGGCATATTGTTATTTTTGTTGTCAAGTTGGAAATGATTTTTAAAAATATCAATTATAAAAAAATAATTACACAATGTAGTTTATACATTTTCATCTCAGTTATTACATCATGTAATATTTCGAAACATGTTGAAGAGGATAAGCTACTAATTAAAAAGGTAGATATTGAAATAAAGAAATCTGACTATCCATCTAAAATTGATGTAGAAGAACTTAAAGAGGTGATCAAGTTAAAATCGAATAGAAAAATTTTAAATCTTTTTCGATTTCACTTAAGACTATACAATCTTTCAAACACCAATAGAATAAAAAAAAAGGTGTTGAAAAGAGTAGAAAAAACTAGATTAAAGAACCAAAAAGTTGAATCAAATAATAATCAACGTTTAGCAAAGGATTCTACTTACAAGAAAAAGCCACTTCTAGAAAGAAAATTAACTTTAGGTGAAAAGTTTCAAAGAGCCGGGGAGGCTCCATCAATATACAGTGAATTGATGAGTGACAGATCAAAAATCCAATTAAATAACTATTTATTTAATAAAGGATTTTTTGAAGCTAATATCACAGATTCTGTGAGTTTAGAAAGAAAAAATCAAGTAAACGTATATTACAAGGTTTCAACGGGGCCGTTAACTACTGTAAATCACTTTGAACTAACATCTAATGACTCCATTATTAATCAGCAAGTTGATAAATTAAAGGAGAGGATTTTTATAAAAAGCGGTAATGCATTCGACTCAGATGTATTGAAATTACAGCGTAATAGTTTAACAAGTTATTTGCAAAATAATGGGTTTTACACTTTTAGTAAGGAATTTATTTATTATAAGATTGATTCGGTAAACCTTGACCATAAGGTTGACATTACCATGGGGATTCAAAACTATAAAAAGGTAAATGAAGACAATAATTTATTTGAATTGCCTCACAAACAATATTATCTCAATCAAGTTAATGTCAAAATAAATAAATCACTTATTTCTCAAGAATGGGGCTGTAGGGACACTACAACATCTAAATCCTTAAACATTTTAAACTGTCAGCCTATTACATATCAAAGACGATTGTTAAAAAACGCCATTACTTTCATAAATGGGGAGTTGTATCAAAAGTCAGATGCCATAGAAACCTATAAAAGACTAATAAGTTTAGGATTGTTTAAATCTGTACATCTTTCCTTTGACACCATTAATCAAAATCAATTGAATGCCCAAATAGACTTAGTACCTGCTAAAACCCAACATTTTTCAATTTCAGTTGACGGTACAAATAATGATGGTTTATTCGGAGTTGAGGGGAGTATGAATTATGCTCATAAAAATCTATTTCATGGAGGAGAACGATTTCTATTATCAATGAAAGGAGCATTAGAAATGCAGTTGTTACTTACTGGTAATGATAGTTCTTCTAATCAAAATAGTTTCAATACGGTAGAATGGGGTCCTGAAATACATTTTTACATTCCTAAGTATTTTTTGATAAACAAGTTAGGCCCCTTAAAAAAACACACCAATGCCAAAACAGATGTTACCCTATCTCTAAACTATCAGAAGAGACCTGATTTCACACGCTGGAATCAAGAATTTTCATATGGTTGGGTTATACACGAGAAAAAGCCCATTACATGGCACATAAACCCAATATTGATAAGCGCTATTGATATAGAAAACTCAACGGCTTTCCAGCTACAAATCGATTCCATTAACGATCAATTTTTAGCCGCTAGCTTCCAAGATCATATTGTAGCAGGAAGTGTATTTAGTTTCGAATATAATTCTCAAAAGACAAAGACTAATAGGAGTGAATTTTATGGAAAAGCCACAGTAGAATCTGCTGGTGGATTGTTATATCAGATTCATGAATTATTGGGGAAGGATAAAAACGATATTACTAATAGTTATGATTTACTGGGCATTCGATATGCCCATTATAAAAAGGCAAGTGTGGACTTGCGTTATTATCAACCTGTTTTTTATCGATCTAAAATGGTTTATAGGCTCTTCGGAGGTGTGGGTATTCCACAATCTAATCTAAGTGAGGCATTACCCTTTGAAAAAAGCTTTTTTTCAGGTGGTGCTAATAGCATGAGAGCATGGAGAGCAAGATCGTTAGGGCCAGGGCGATTTTATGATAGCATTACTCGCTACGATAAAATTGGAGATATCCAATTAGAGGCCAATATAGAAGCTAGATTCCCTCTAAATGAATGGGTCGAAGGAGCTCTATTTGTGGACATGGGGAATGTTTGGTTGTCTAAAGAAGACCCAGTGAGAATTGATGGTCATTTTAAATGGAATTCATTTTTAAATGATATTGCTGTGGGGGGTGGATTTGGTCTCCGATTAAATTTTGATTTTTTTATAGTTAGGGCTGATTTAGCAATTCCATTAAGAAATCCAGTACTTCACGGGGGTAATGATGCAATCGATATTACTGATCCTTGGATATTTAATGGATCCTTTGATTTAAGGAAAAACTACCATCCCTTACAGTTTAATCTAGGAATAGGATACCCTTTTTGAGGATATCTTTTTATTAAATTATTATCATGGTTATTATTAAGTTTATACATTTGATTCCTAATTTTTCAAATAAGTAAAATGAGTTTAATTAAGCCTGGTGTAGCAACAGGAGATCAAGTTCAAGAGATATTTAAATTAGCCAAAGCGAAAAAATTTGCTTTACCAGCCGTAAATGTGATTGGTTCAAGTAGTGTGAATGCTGTATTGGAAACTGCTAAGCAACTAAATTCACCAGTTATCATTCAATTTTCTAATGGAGGTGCCGCATTTAATGCAGGCAAATCTCTAGATAACACCGACCAGGCCGCTGCAATAGCAGGTTCGATTGCAGGTGCAAAGCACGTTCATACTATGGCTAAGGCATATGGTGTACCTGTCATTTTACATACAGATCATTGTGCTAAAAAATTATTACCATGGATAGATGGGTTAATTGAGGCTAGTGAAGCTCATTACAAAGAACACGGTTATCCACTGTACAGTTCTCACATGATTGATCTTTCGGAGGAACCTATAGAAGAAAATATTGCTATTTGTAAATTATATCTAGAACGAATGTCCAAAATTGGTATGACATTAGAAATAGAATTAGGTATTACAGGTGGTGAAGAGGATGGTGTAGACAACACAGATGTAGATGATTCCAAATTATACACCCAGCCAGAAGAAGTAGCATATGCTTTTGAAGAATTAAGTAAAGTGAGTGATAAGTTTACGGTGGCTGCTGCATTTGGTAATGTGCATGGAGTATATAAGCCTGGAAATGTAAAATTGACACCTAAAATTTTAAAGAACTCACAGGAACATATCACCAAAAAATACAATGTGGCCCACAATCATATTGACTTTGTATTTCATGGAGGATCAGGTTCATCAGTGGATGAAATTAGAGAAGCAATAGATTATGGTGTTATAAAAATGAATATTGATACAGACTTGCAATATGCCTACATGACTGGTGTGAGAGATTACTTTAGTGAAAAAGAAGACTATCTACAATCTCAAATAGGTAATCCTGACGGAGAAGATTCACCAAACAAAAAGCATTACGATCCAAGAGTTTGGGTTAGAAAAGCTGAAGCTGCATTTGTAGATAGATTAAAGCAAGCATTTGAAGATTTGAATAACGTAAACACATTATAAATTTTTAGTATGAGTTCAGAAGCACAAAATCCGTGGTTTAAAAGAAGAGACAAAGGCATTGTTACACCAACTACTCAAAAGAAGGAATCTCCTGATGGGTTTTGGTATAAAACCCCTACTGGTGATGTAATAGAGGTATCGGAATTACGAAAAAATATGAGCGTTACGCCTAAAGAGGGATATCATGTTCGTATTGGTTCTCAAGAGTACTTTGAAATTATATTTGACAAACAACAATTTGAACTCATTGCGGATGATTTGTCACCTGTGGATAAGTTGAAGTTTGAGGACAAAAAGAAATACGCTGATCGTATTGTAGCTACTCAAGCCAAAACAGGATTAAAAGACTCCATGCGTGCTGCATATGGAAAAACATCTGGTCATCCTATTGTGGTAGCTTGCATGGACTTTTCTTTTATTGGTGGTTCCATGGGAAATGTAATGGGGGAAAAGATCGCTCGTTCAGTGGAAATGGCTATTGAAAAAAAGTGCCCATTCATGTTAATTTCAAAGTCTGGTGGTGCTAGAATGATGGAAGCTGGTATTTCTTTAATGCAAATGGCTAAAGCATCAGCTAAATTGACTCAATTATCGGCAGCAA
>CAZJVX010000128.1:0-4882 GCA_964549345.1 uncultured Flavobacteriales bacterium
GCTTTTTTAATTATTTCCAGTGCTTTGTTTTTGGTGTTTGAAACTATCTCTATTTCAATTAGATTTTTAGTGTTTTCATGTAATATCACATTGATTTCTTGAGGAGAATCATGTAAAATAATTTTCTTCTCAACAGATTCATATCCTATGAAACTGTATACTATTATGTATTCACCGCTTTTTAACTCTAAGAAATATTCTCCGAAGGTATTTGAACTTACACCGTATGTAGAGTTTTTAATGTAAACAGAAGCAAATGGTAATGGTTCACCTAAATTATCTTTAATAATGCCATTTATATGATTGGCAAAAAAATGTTGAATTTGACATATCAATAAAACAGTAAAAATTAGTTTGATTTTTATGTTGATTTTCAGCTTCAAACATGTAAGATTAGGAGCAAAATAACGGAACTTTGAAAGTTTTTAATCAAATTTGTAAAAAAACAGATCATGTCTACACATAAAGATATAAAAAGAGTTACAACCCATGTGCTTTCAGAGATGAAGCGTAATGGCGAAAAAATATCCATGCTTACTGCTTATGATTATTCTATGGCAAAAATTGTTGATGAAGCTGGGATGGATGTTATTCTTGTAGGGGATTCAGCATCTAATGTTATGGCTGGTCATGAAACAACCCTGCCAATTACGTTAGATCAAATGATTTATCATGCATCATCCGTTATCAGAGCAATTAACCGCTCATTAGTAGTGGTTGACCTTCCTTTTGGTCACTATCAGGGTGATTCAAAAGAAGCACTCAGGTCCTCAATAAGGATTATGAAAGAAGCAGAAGCTCATGCTGTGAAATTAGAAGGTGGTAAAGAGGTAATAGAATCCATACAACGGATTCTAACAGCTGGAATTCCTGTAATGGGACATCTTGGCTTAACACCGCAGTCAATTTATAAATTTGGAACCTACACCGTCAGAGCAAAAGATGAAGAGGAAGCTAAAATTTTAATTAAAGATGCTAAACTACTTCAAGAAGTAGGTTGTTTTGCTTTGGTTTTAGAAAAAGTGCCTGCTAGTCTTGCTGAAAAGGTAGCCAAATCTATTGATATCCCCGTTATAGGTATTGGCGCTGGTGGTGGAGTAGATGGTCAAGTGCTTGTATTACATGATATGCTAGGAATTACACAAGAGTTTTCGCCTCGTTTTTTGAGAAGATATCATGATTTACACCAAGAAATATTAAAGGCCTGTGAGCATTATATTAAGGACGTTAAATCTTCGGATTTTCCTAATCAAAATGAACAATATTAAATGGCTTTAATGGTTTTATATGAAGATAATCATCTTATTGCGGTAAAAAAAAATGCTGGAGATATTGTCCAGTCTGACAAAACAGGTGATAAAACGTTAGCTGAAGAAGTAAAGTCATATATAAAAAGAAAATACAAAAAACCCGGTGAGGTATTTTTAGGTATTATTCACCGATTAGATAGACCTGTTGGAGGAGTGGTTGTATTTGCTAGAACTTCAAAAGCATTATCCAGGATGAATGGCTTATTTAGAGAAAAAAAAATGGCTAAAACATATTGGGCCATTGTGGAGGAAAAACCACCTTATGAAAATGGAGAATTAGTCAACTGGTTAAAGAAAAATCAAGAAAAAAATAGATCGAGGGCATATGACATTGAGGTTAAAGAGAGTAAAAAAGCAGAACTAACCTATCGGCTTTTGGGAAGAAGTAGACACTATTATTATTTGGAAATTCAACCAAAAACAGGAAGGCATCACCAAATTAGAATTCAATTAGCACACTTTGGTTGCAAAATCAAAGGCGATGTTAAATATGGAGCAAAAAGGACAAACAAAGATGGAAGTATTCATTTATTTGCGAGATCCTTGTCATTCACACATCCAGTAAAAAAAGAAAAAATCATTATCAGAGCAAATCCACCCATAGATCCATTATGGAATGAGATGATGAATTTGGAGAATGCAATTTAATCCAAACTTGCTATAAAGCTGATTTCTATATTAACATCTTTAGGTAACCTCGCTACTTCAACAGTCTCCCTAGCTGGGAAAGGTGGTTCAAAGTAATCAGCATATAGCTCATTAACTAATTCAAAGTCGTTCATGTTTTTTAGGAATATAGAACATTTTAGAATGTGATTGCTATTTATTTTAGCTGATTCAAGCAAAGAATCTATATTGGCAAGAATTTGTATTAATTCCTTCTTCAGATCATTTTTTATGAGCTCACCAGTTTTGGGATTTATAGCTATTTGACCGCTTGCGTACATCATATTATTGTGAATCACAGCTTGACTGTAAGGACCTACTGGTGCAGGTGCGTTTTCGATATTTATACTTTCTTTCATAATTTAAGGGATGTTGTTGTCATACCAAGTTCTTCTTCTCTGAAGTTTTAAGTCCTGTAATAAGGCAGATTTTACGTTAATATTTATGTTGTAGCTTCTCATAAATCCAAAAGGGATCCAATTAAAGCTCATTTGCCAACAATGTAAATCTCTGGCAATATTGATAGATGTAAAGCTCCATTCCTTTCTTACAAAATCATAGTTAGTCATGTAAGAAACCTTCCAGTTTTTGGTGATGCTAAAATCTCCTCTTAGTCCTACACTTTGAGTAACGTAGTTTGTGTCTAATTCTTCTGTAATAGATCTTGCATAATCAATTTTGTAATCAATGCCAACAGTCCAAGGTATATTAAAATCTATATAAAGGTCACTATTTGCATTTATCATATCCAACTCTTCTTTGCTTCCTTTATCACTTTCATAGGGTTTGTCTTCTTTTTTCTTCGATTTAAAATTTGTGCCTATCGCTAGGTTTGCTGATTTTAATGTACCCAATTTATTGTCATAGTCAAATTGATATTGATTGGTTCTTCTTCCATTTATATATCGATAGGGGTCAACTCTCCCTCCAAAACGAATATTTACCTTTTTCCATAAAGTAGTTCTTCCTATGAGTTGAATTTGATCTAAATTGAAAGAATCTTTAATAAGATCATATCCAGAAGAAATAGTGAAATTATCTAATATTTTTGCCTTCAAAAACTTATTTTCTCCGGTAGAGTCCTGATGGTTTTTTCGTTTTAGCTCTAAGGCATTAATTAGACTAAATCCAATTCTGCCAGATTCAGATGAGCTAATTGTACCATAAATATTAGATGAAAAAGGAGAGTAAATTGAAGTATTTCCCAGAGAGTCCCGCTGGTAGGACAACCATTCATGTGTATTTGGTCTGTATGAAAAATTGATATTTGGTGTTATAGTATGCCTGATTTTAGCTTGATGTTTACCGCCAAAAAACTTAGCAAATCGATAAAAACCATAAATTTTAGTGGTAGCTGATGCGCTAACATTATGAGAATACAGTGAGGAGAATTGATTAATAGTATCGTTAATTACTTCATTATTTTGTGCATCCCAACTTTTATTTATTTGGTTTAGGTACCAAAGAGATGAAAGTTGATAAGCTGGGTTTATTGTTACATTTTTTCCAAATAATTTAATAGAACTGGACGCGTTTACATTATGTCTCATTCCATTTCGAGCATTGTTTCTAAATCCTTCCATTCCCTCTTCTAAGAAGTCAGAAAAAGCATTTTCAGCAATATTAATTTCATTTTTTGTATTTACCTGATAATTAATATTTGTTTGATTGATGATTTCATGAATGAAATTACGATTTATGGAGCTTTTCCTTAACATTTTAAATGGATAGAATCGATTGACATTGTAGGATATTTCTGGTAGTGTAAAGGTCATGTTCCCTGTATTTCCGTTTTGACTATGTCTAAGATTAACATTTAAATTAGAAGAGATTTTGCCTTTGAATTGTTTACTCCAAGCAATATTTGAGTTGAATGTGTTGGATAGATAATTATTCACTGAAATATTATTGTAGTCATTTCTAAAGTTAGTTGAGGTACCTGCATTGATCAAAGCCTTAAACGTACTTCCAGGATTTAACTTTGGGTCGTTCTGATGATTCCATCTAATAAAAAATTCCTTTGAAACAGCATAATCTTCAAACCCTCTTTCTCCTTGTATTACATTTCTGAAGTTTAATTGGAATTGTCCATTGTACTTATATCGAACTTTATATTTGGTTAAATTACTAAGACCCCAAGAACCTTTGCTGTAAATATCACCTGTAATGGCAGTACTAAATTTACCGTTTTTAAATTGGTGATAATACCCACCTCCTAGAAGATAAAATCCTAGCCCTTGAGATTCACCATATGTGGGAATAATTACTCCATTGGAACTCTTGTTTTTTTTGTTAGGTAGAAAGGCAAACGGTAGGCCCAAAGGGGTGGGAATGTCCGATACGAACAAATTAACGGGGCCTGACACAATTTTGTCATCAGGTTTTATTATAGCTTTTCTTAACTTAAAATAAAAATGAGGATGATCTAAGTCACATGTGGTGTACAGCGCATTTTTGATGTGGATATTCCCGTTATTCTGTCTTTTTACTTTTTCTCCGTGTATATAGCTTTCACCTTCTTGTAATTTGACCTGGTAGGTGATGCCTTTTTTTGTTTTGAAATTAAATCTAAGTGAATCAGAAGTAGTCGAAGTGTTTCCATCTGAGAGAACAGGAATACCTATTTTATTATTATTGCTATCAAGACAATATTTGGCAAACACAGTTTTAGTTTCAAAATCAAAGTTTATTAAGCATGCATCTAAAATGATATCTCCATAATCGATATGTGCCTCGTTATAAAGAAAAGTTTTTTTATTTTCTAGATCTATAACCACGGAGTCATTGGCGTAATAATTTATATTTTCTGTTAATTGGCTTGATTCTTGATTCTTGTTTTGTTGACCTGTAACTAAAATGTTAATTATCAACATATGTAAGAGAATAAGTAGACTCTTTTTTTTGAG
>CAZJVX010000129.1:0-4872 GCA_964549345.1 uncultured Flavobacteriales bacterium
TACTACCAGCTGTTTTCAAGGTCGTACCCATAGCTAAAAACAATACATCTCCTTTAAGTTGATCAGACCAAGAACTTATTTCATTGAAATCTACCTTATGCACATTCAATTTTGGATGATTAATTTTTGGAACATTGCGAACAAAAACACGTACTTCAGTGAACTCCTCGTGCTCGATTAACTGCTTAGTAAGCTCTGTTCCTGTAGCACCTGTCGAACCAATTACTAGGGCTTTCATTGCCTAAATATATAAACATGAAACATAACTTAATAGCTTCTTAAACCGATAAAATATAAAAGGGGATTGAATTGCAAATTGCCCAAGCCAACTTAACAATAAATCCCCTTTTAAAAACAATTAATTGGTATGCAAAGTGACTCATAATAACTAGATTTTGCAATACCATTATTCTGGTATATTAAAACTTTATCTCATTTCATCATTACACGGAGCATCCTTGAACTGTACTGATTTGAAATGTTCAAAATATATAATCCCTTAGAACAAAATGATAAGTCGATTGTTTTTTCAAAATAAGAGTTTATAAACTTTCCTGTTACATCATATAAATCAATACGGAACTCTCCAAATACTCCTTGGATTTCAATTACGTCTGAGCTAGGATTAGGAATAACTTTTAATTGATCTGTAATGTGATTTTCAATGCCCACAAAAGAATTAACTGTAATGGTATCTGAACTTGCACATCCTACAGCATCTACTATGTTTAGTATATATGTACCACCAACTAATCCACCAATATCTTCATTCGTTGAATTATAGCCTTGAGGTCCAGACCAATTGAAATTATAGGGTGGATTCCCCCCAGATACGGTAATATTAATTACTCCGTCAGAACCATTTACTTCATCAAAAACTACAATAAAGGCATCTATATCCATCGGTTCATTTACAGTTGTGATTGTAGATCCTACACACCCATTCCCATCTTGAACTAAAATGGTATAGTTACCAGCGGATAGAGAGTTAATAGAATTACTATTAACAAATCCAGAACCAAAATCATATGTATATGGCGATGTACCACCTGATCCACTTACTGTTATACCTCCATCACTCAATCCATAACATGTAACATCTGTGTTATTAAATGATGCTGTAATGGGTGCTGGACCTTGTAAATTCACCTGTATTGATGACGTACATCCCGTATCAGAAACATAAATAGTGTACGTTCCTTGCTGAAGGTTATTGAATACGCCTGAACTTTGATTACCGTTTCCTATATCGTAATTAAATGGACCTAAACCACCAGCAACATTCACTGTAATTTGACCATTGTTATTACCGAAACAGGTATCAACTACCGTAGTTGACGATAATGACCATAAACAAGCTTGGGAAACACAAAAGTTATTTATCTCCTGATTACCATAATCTGCATTTACGGCAATTGTGGATGCTAATATTACACCTGTTGATACATCAACAATATTATAATCTCCATCCACATTACATGAATTCCATTGTGATCCATACATACCATCACCATAGCTATCATTTATTATAAAATCATAACAACCTACTGCTAGACATATATTTTCTGTTATATTTTCACCCCCCGTTACATCAGCATATGGACCTCCGCTTACTAAGGTGTTACCTAAGCTATCTTCTATGGACCATGTAACTTCAGATCCCCAACAGTCTGTGTTAATTTCAACTAAAACATCTAGTCCTCCAATAGTTGCAGAATAACTAGAACTTCCTCCATCATTTAAAGGATTGCTATCTGTATTTCCGTTTGGTGAAGATGTAAAAACATTAAATGTGTGAGCACCAGCAGAAGTTACCATGGATGGGAAGGTTATTACTTGTGAACTTCCAGGAGTAAGATTACCAGTCCATTGATAAACATTATTAGTACCTCCGTCTATATTGTAATTGATGGTAACACTGTTCAAATTGTTTGTTCCATAATTTCTGAGGGTAACTTCAGGGATAAAATTATCAATGCAATATGCACCAGATGGTGAACTTATGGAAGTTACACCTGCATCATCTGGTAGCGTAGGAGTATTTGGATCATATCCGTCATCTGTCAAAACTGAACCTCCACATGCTGTTGGATTTAGATATGAGCTTAGACCATTATTCCACGAAACACCAATTCTACCGTAATAATCATATTGACCATTGTTATTTGTTCCTGAACATGCCGCTAACCCCCCATATAATTGTCCAATAATTCGATGATTTTGATCAAATAGAGGAGATCCAGAGGATCCGGGTTCAGTCACCCCTTCTTCCCATTGATTTATATACCAAACAGCCGCTCCAGCAGCATTTGAGTGGAACGGAGAGTCATTCTCTCTACATATTTTTTTAACATCTCCAGATGGATGATGAATTCCAGTTGCTTCAGTAACAGTGGTCAAATCTGAGGCATCCCAACCTGCAAAAAAACAATTCCACGCTTGAGCATCAGATAATGTCATGTTATTTATTTCTAATAGTGCATAGTCAGAAGCAGAAGAATTTGTTAAAATCGTGGCCCCATTTGCAGTTTGGTCATAAGGAGGGCCTGGATCGGTTGACCCAGCAGTTGTGGCACAAGATTCAGTTCCTGGTGGACTTTCCCAATTGAATCGAAACGCCCATGAACCTGTACTACCACCCAAACAATGGTCTGCCGTTAAAAAATACGGAGTTCCATCGCTACAAGTATTGTTAATCAATGCTCCTGTACAAATTCCATTTCCATTGACCACAATCATAGCAACTGAGCGAATCTCATTATCCCATCCAACACCAAGGGGACAATTTACATCTATATTGCAATTACCAGAAGAATTGAGCCCTTTTGCTAAGCTGTGCTGAATACTATTCAAAGACCTATAGCCGTGTATAACGTTTGATATCCTAAAATTACCATGGAATTTAACCGATTTTGGCTCAAAATATTCCACTACTATTTTATCTCCGTGCACAAGTTCAGTACCTAATTCACCATCTTTACGATTATTCCTTTCCGTATATGCACCAATCACATTTGTTTTATTAATGTCATATATGTGTAAATGAGCTTTTGGAGGTAAGTGAAAATCCTTAAGCAATAAGTTAATAGATAATGCATTTTTACTTTCTATGGCCAGTTGCCAAAGTTTATCTCCATTTGGTAAAGTAATCCAGCGGCCATGGTTATTTAGTGTATAATTAGTATTGTATTTATAACCAAACCTCCAGGGCTTATCTTTAAGCGAATCATTTATTATGTCTTCAGCATTAACTTGAAGCTGACTGAAGCCTACCATTTTTTTTAATGGAATTACGTTATTTATTTTTTCATTCCAACTTACAGGTTTTCCCAAATCAGAAGTCTGAGCATGTGGTTTTAAAAAAAACCATATACCTAATAGTAGTAAGATTAATTTTTTCAATGTTCTAAATAATAATTATCCAACAATATAATGAAATAAGAAATTTTGTATTGGTATGTTTTACAAAAAACGAAGGTGTTGAACAACACAAAAAAATGTGAGCCAAAATGGCTTACCTAAAATAACTAATAGAGATTAACCAAAATTCAAATCACAATTAGCAATTCACTTGAAATATACATGAATTATAAAAATGCAACAGACAGTGAAAGGAATAAAAATATTGTTGCTGGAAGTGATTTGATCATCTCATCTTTAACTTTTATATGCATTGCTATTGCTCCGACCATTAAAATGGCCATACCGACTGATGCTGGAAAAACTAGTGAATTGATATAAATACCAATTACAAGCAATGTTGCAAGAGATACTTTTAAGAAACCAATTAACCAAACAAAATAATCTGGAAGGCCATAAGATATAAATTCATCCTTCATAGTTTCTGCACTTCCCCCCCGATATCTAGTGGGTTTATTAAATCTAAAAAACCAAACATTGTATATGGACAATGCAATTGTAATTTGAGCAGCTATTTTAAAATATTCGACTAACATATGGTTTGCTTTACATAAATTTAAGTAATAAGTAACCATTTAAAATTAAGAAAAAAAATGCGGGTAAAATCATTATAAAATTATCTTTTAAACGAACTCTGGTTAATACTCCTAACAACATTAAAACGGAAAGGCCAGCGGAAGAAAAGATAAGCAACGGAGTGAAAAATATTCCAATTAACAATCCCAAACCTCCAAGTATTTCCAAACATCCTACTAGAATAGTGAATTTTTCTAGCTGGAATCTTACAAATTCTTTTTTCATTTTCTCTGAAAAAAAAAGTGATAATCCATAACAAACAAAAGATATGCCTGAAAAAATAACTAGTGCTATATCTAGGTTTTTCAAGATAATAAAAGAATTATAGTTGTAATAATAGTAATATTTAATTTATGGCATAATCATTGTTAAGTTTAATAAAAATTTCAGCTATGAATAAAATATTGTTTGCAAAGATAAATCTGTTTTTAATTGTAGTACTTTTTGGATCTACAATAGCAGCTCAAAAAGTAGATACTAAGTCTGAATATATAAGCTTTTATAGATACATTCCAGAAAAAATGACTTGGAACGAACATAAAAAACTGGCAGCAATTATGGGTGGTGATCTTGCATGCATTACCAATACTGATGAGAATGAACAAGTGAGGAGAATTGCCGGTGGAGAGATCGTATGGATTGGAGGAATACGTAAAGGTTGTGGTAATGGACCTGGACCAGATCATTGGAAATGGTCTAAAGGTAAGGACTGGTCCTATACTAATTGGAGAGCGGGAGAACCCAACAACTACTCAGAACATGATGAAAACCGTGTGATGATGTGGGAGAATGGAGAATGGAATGATGCTTCTTTATTACATGAATTTTCTGCAATTTATGAAATACCCTCTACTTCATTAGTAACTTATGATACAA
>CAZJVX010000130.1:0-4765 GCA_964549345.1 uncultured Flavobacteriales bacterium
AAACAAGTTCTAAAAGCTGATATTATTCTCTTTGGTGAATTTCATGATAATCCGATTTCACATTGGCTAGAATTAGAAATTATAAAGGATTTGAATAAAAATGAAAATTTGATTATTGGCGCAGAAATGTTTGAATCGGATAATCAACAGCTAATCAATGACTACCTCTCTGGGGCTCTTAACTTTAATACATTAGACTCTATGGGTAGACTTTGGTCTAACTATAAAACTGATTATTCACCTATAGTAGAATATGCAAAAAAAAATAACTTGCCTGTTGTAGCGACAAATATTCCAAGAAAATATGCTAGTAGGGTATTTAAAAATGGAGGATTCCAAGCGTTAGACAATCTAAGTGATCTTGAGAAAAAATTTATTGCCCCTTTACCTATTGATTTTGATATCGAGTTGTCACAATATAAAAATATGCTAGATATGATGGGTGATCATGCATCACCTGACATTGTTAAGGCTCAGGCAATTAAAGATGCAACAATGGCTCATTTTATTTTACAAAATTATTCTGAGGGCGATAAATTCTTACACATAAATGGCTCCTATCATTCTGATTTCCATCAAGGTATACTCTGGTATTTAATGAATGTGAATAACACATTAAAATACATGACGATATCAACAGTTTATCAAGAAAATGTCCAAAAATTAAGTAAAGAAAATATGAAACGTGCAAATTTTATAATATGTGTTGACAGTGATATTACTAGAACATTTTAAAATGGTTGAAAAATTTTTTATTTGTCCTCATTGTTGGCAAAACATATCCATGTTAATTGACATATCAGTTGAAAAACAATTGTATATAGAGGATTGTGAAAATTGTTGTAATCCGATTGAAATCGAATGCGAAGTAAAATCAAATGAAATAACTTATTTTAACCCTCAACCTATAGGTCAATAATAGATGTTATTTACCCTGAAAAACTTAATTTGATACCAATTGTAATAAGGAATAATAAGTATAATAAAATTGATATAAACAGACATTTTAATAATGACAATTCTGTGTCGAGCTGCTGTTGGTAAGGAAAGAAAAGGGGCTTGTAAATTTTAGATTTGTATTTGTTATACTCCATAAGCTAAAAAAGCTTTTTTTGGAGAATTTTCGTAAAGATTCTTACCTACAAATTATATTTATATAAGCGATTTTTAATTTTCTTAAATGACTAGCTTTTAAGGCTCATAAAAGCACTTTAAATAAACAAATTTTATATTCTCATTTTAGTAATGTAGTTTACTACATGATTTATTTAGAATACTTAAATCCACAATATTTATACGAAATTGTATTTTGGATTGTAACCTTTTTACTTCTTAAAAAATTTTGGAGTAAAGAAAAAGTGAGACTTGCTTATGGATATATTGTAGCAGGCTTAAACTTGGTGGCTGTTGGACTATTTGCGTTTATTTCAATGTATGGGAGCTTTAAATTTTTGGATGCGATTGCATTTAGTTTTTTACACACTTTGGTTGCATTTATAATGTTTTCACTAGTAACAATTAGTAAGAAATTAGAAAAACAAAATGAGGAAAATTAGCACTTTATTAATCGCAATAATATTATTTTCTTGCCAGGACAGTAAAGATTTTAATGCGGTAGAAGAATTAGGTCAACTAAATGGATTTTGGAAGTCTGGCACTAATATTATTGAAATAAATGCCGATGATAGTTCTTTAACATTTAATAATTTGAAAAAACACAAATTGACCGTTGAAATAATTGACTCCAATTTTTTCTTATTAGGAAAAAACATGTATGGTGACGAATCCTTTAATGGATTAATTAAAATAAATTTTGATGGAAACAGGATTTCTGTAAAAAGGTCTGATAACCATTACAAATATCTTGTTGGGGCTAAAACGTTGTATGATAAAGTTTCCGGTTACAATTAGATAGTATAAGACATTATATTTTCATCTTTAAGCATTAATAAAAGAAATCAAAAAAATTAATCAAATATTTCTTTCTCAAAATAGTTTCTTTCAGCTCTTTTAAAAATTGCTAAATACAAATTTTTCTCAGGTTTTTTTCTCGTTAGAACCATCTTATTCTTTAAATCCTTTAAATACAAATTGTAAACAAAATCTTCATATTCATTTGCCTTACATTTGATTAAGGTTTTTCTATATCTAAACCACATTATTGCAAAGAGGTTTGTAGTAAACTTCTCTTGAGAAAAATAGCTCAATAAATAATCCCAAGCCAGCTTACAATCGAAGTCAAAAAATACATTTTTTTCTGGCCCTTTAAACTCATATAATCTAACTTTAGCTAAGAGTTTATTAGAAATTGGATTACTTTTTCTGAAGAGCTCTCTGTATACTATGTAAAGAAAGTAAAATGCTTTCTCTTCATCATCTTCTGAATCTATATTTTTTAATACATCATCAGTCCTTATTTGACCAGTATGAATGCCAAAAGCAGCATTAAGTGCTTTTTGAATAAACTTGTTTGTTAACTGGGTACACTTAACTAAGTCTTTAGCACTATTAATTTCACAAAACGCTACATTTCTTAATAGGATGTTTCTGTAATAAGCTATAAAGACCCCATCTTCAAAAGGTAATTTATTCTTTAGTGGATATTCTTTAAACATAATATATGAGTATATTATAAAAGTAATTGGCAAAGGTATGTACGATACAGGCTAGTTAAAATATATAGTGCTCAATTTTATAACGGAAATGTTATTAAATTGTATAATTCTATCTGATCAAATTGATTATTTTCAATATTAATTTATCTTCTTTAAATATCTTTACTAAAGATGATGGAACTAAATAAAAAAATAATTGATAGATTTTTCTGTAAGTTCAAAGACGTAGATTTAGAGCAGGATTATAAAAGTTATGCAAATGAAAAATCTAAAAAATTTAATTTTAGGCTTCTTGTTATAGTATACTTCATCGGCTTATTCGTAATTATAGATGACATCCTTACAACAGGTTTTGATTTCTTCTATATTTTATGGCATTTATTCGCTCAAGTCCTTTTTTGGATTATGTTTTTATCGTCAGAAGATTTTAAGAAAAAATTTTATGAAAAATATTTTTTTATTACCTGGGTGGGTTTTATGAATGCAGGTGCATATTTATATTATTTTTCTCCTGAGCCTTTTCCTGCAGGCGAGGGGGTTATAACATCTTCAATACTTTTTTCCTTTACGATTTATCCATTTGCTTTCATTGAAAGTGTTGTAGCAAGTATTGCGACATCAATCCCAATGGCAATAATGCTATTTCATAAGGAAAATATAGACCCTGGCCACTTGATATATCAGTTTATCATGCCATTTGGCTTGCTTGTATACTTTAAATTCTCAAATGAAATTTTAAAAAGATCAGATTTCCTCAACGAAAAAACAGCCAAATCCAAACAAAAGGAAATTAATGATAGTATAAATTATGCCAAAAAAATTCAAGAAGCGATGTTGGTTTCAGAGGATTATCTCAAAGAAACTTTACCCAAAAGTTTTATTTTTTACCAACCTAAAGATATTGTTTCTGGAGATTTTTACTGGGCACACAAAGATGAATCAAATGTATTTTTTTCAGTTAGTGATTGTACAGGACATGGAGTTCCAGGAGCACTAATGAGTATGATTGGAACAACTCTATTAAATGAAATTATTGTCGAAATGAAATTTAAAGAAACAGATAAGATTCTTAATGAAATGAGAAATCAAATTATTAAAAACTTACACCAGGAGGAATCAAATAATCAGAGAGATGGAATGGATATGACGTTAGTAAAATTAAATTTGATAAATAAAGAAATCGAGTTTTCGTCTGCGAATAATAGTTTAATTCTTGTAAGAAATGAAGATTTAACTATTTTTAAAGGAGATCACCAGCCTGTAGGTTTACATTCAGGAAAGAAAATTCCATTTTCTAAACAAAATCTTAAATTAGAAACGGATGATATGATATATATTTTTTCAGATGGATATCAAGATCAATTTGGAGGAGAAAAAAATAAAAAATTCATGTTATCTAGACTTAAAAAACTGCTTGTCAGAATAAGTAAGGAAGATGAAAATAAGCAATTAAATTTCATAGAGAATGAATTTAACTCATGGAAAGGTGATAATGAACAAATTGATGATGTTTGTCTAATGGGATTGAGAATAACTTAAAAAAAATGAAAATGAAAAAAATTATTATTATTATTTTATCGGTAGTACTGATTAAAGTGAATTATGGACAGGAAAAAGAATTTGCTGAATATGGTATTTCAGGAGCTTTAAGTCCTTTTGGAATTTCTTTAAGTATGTCATACAATAAATCTAAAAAAACTAGTTTAGTTGTATCTCTTGGTGGCTTGCCAGAATCTAATTCATTAATTACACCAAAAATCAATAACATAAATGAATATGAAATGAGCTCTGAAAGTTCTTGGATGGGTGTTTTTATTAATCACAGACCGTTCAAGGAAATGGAATGGATCAGAGTTAATTTTGGTATGGCAATTGGGTCCATTGAAAATACACTTACAGAACCTCCAGGAGGAGGCGAATATACAGTATTATACAATAATCCACCAAGTGGGTATTTTGGTTTAGGTCTTGGTCAACAAACAAAAAAAGGATTTGTTTTTGGTGCTGATTTTGGTCTACTATATGGCCCCGGTCCAATTATTGATGGGCCTGATATTAGTAAAATTGAGAGTATAAGTAAAAGTCCTTTAGCCGCAAAAGTTTTACCAAACATTCAATTTTCGTTAGGGTTTAATTTTGATTAATTCAAA
>CAZJVX010000131.1:0-1431 GCA_964549345.1 uncultured Flavobacteriales bacterium
ATTAACTATGTAAAAACATTCACCGATTACATAGATGATATTTCTAGAAATTACGTTGATCCATCCATACTGCCGACAACTGAGTCAGCAGCATATGCTAACCAATCTTCTGGAGTTGTACCTGAAGGTCAAGAATTGAATTTTGCACCTGGAGAAAGAAGAGGTGATCCTACTGCTGATGACAATTACATTACTTTTGCATTGACATACAGCAAATACCTATTAGGCCAAAACAAATATTATAGAAATGCTTCTAGATGGAAGGCGGCGAGATATAATTATTCACCAAGAGGATTCAAAAGATCCAAATCAAGAATTATCAGATCTAAATTTTAAGGAACTGCGGTAATTTCCTTAATGGCTTTAAAATAAATGTAAACCAAAATGGATTAATAGGATGGATAGTCCAAGCTTTCTTGTCATTTCTATTCGCTAAAAACCTATTTATTAAGGATGAATTACTAGCACCTCCTACTCTCATTGAAGTAATGGTTTTAGAAATATAAATATGGGTTAAATTATGTACTTCTAACATTCTTAACATGAGTTCATAATCTGCTGAAGTAGATAAATTCAAATTAAATAAACCATAACATTCGTAGCAAGATTTTTTTATAAAAAATCCAGGATGGGGGGGCATCCATCCCCATTTGAATTTACCTGGACGAAAAACACCTGCTTTCCATTTCCTCACAACTTTGCTTAGATCATTAAATTTTACATACTCAATATCTCCATAAACTACGGATACGTTGTCTCTAAATGCATTCATCACATTCGTTAGGACTTGGTTATTTTTATATACATCATCAGCATTTAAAATTCCAATCACATTACCACTTGCAAGATTTATCCCTTTATTCATCGCATCATAAATGCCCTGATCTTTTTCTGAAATTAAATGTATTCCATTTTTTATTGTCTGTATTATTTCTAATGTTCGGTCTGTTGATTTTCCATCAACGATAATATACTCTACATCTTCATAATCTTGAGACAAAACAGACTGAATGGTATCGCTGATAGTATCCTCAGCATTATAGCATACTGTTATTATGGAAATTTTCACTTGATTTTTCTCGTTTTAATCTTTTTAGCTGGGTTTCCACTGTAAATCTCATATGGTTTAATATCATTAGATAGGACAGATCCTGCTCTTAAAACACCATGGCTGCCAATTATCACACCTGGGCATACCACTGATTTTGCACCAATCCAAACTCCTTCTTCTAATAAAATAGGTTTTATCACTAGATCAAAAGATGATTTTGAGTAATCATGATTTCCACATATAAGGAGCGCTCCTTGAGAGACGCAACAGTGACTTCCAATGGAAACAAAATCTAAATTATCAATCCACACCCCTTCACCAATCCATGCATAATCACCCACTTTAAGTTTCCAAGGATATTTAATATTTACATTAGGCTT
>CAZJVX010000131.1:1531-4708 GCA_964549345.1 uncultured Flavobacteriales bacterium
GCAAATTTTTGATAATATGCTCTAGCTCCTCTCTTAAATTGATTTTTTTCTTCCCTACTCTTTACATTAAACTCTGTGAGTTTTTCTAAAAAAATGGATTTTTTGAATGGCAATCTATATCCAGCATGATGTGATTCCAATTGAATCCAAGGGCAAGCCTTAGAAACCAAAACGGGAATTCCATTACCTAAAGCTTCAATTATACTATGTCCATAATTTTCATTTTTAGAAGTAGATATAAAAAGGGATGAATGTGATAGCTGATTTTCAATTTCATGATAGGGTTTTGGACCAACAAATTGGACAGAGACATTGGGAGGTAATTCTTTGATTAAACTTTTTAATTCATTGTAATACTCCTCATCTTCAATAGACCCCACAATAGAATAATTACACTCAAAATCAACTTCTTTTAGTACACTAATAAAAAAGTGAATGTTCTTTATTTCGTTTACTCGGCAAATAGAAATTAATTCAAAGGAAGAGTGTTCTGGTATGGATTTGACCGAAATACTCTTACTCAAGTTGGGTATAGTATAGTGACTATTTATATAAACTGATTTTTGAGATTCTAGGTATTCCTCCTGATTAGAAAATTGCCAAATCACATTTTGATATCCTTTCACCCATTTCATAACAAGTAAAAAACATCTTTTTTTAAATGATTTTATTTTCAATGCCTCACTAATTAACATTCCTCTAGGAGAAATTATTATATGATAATTCCTAAAAAGAAAAATAGGAAGAACAGAATAGAAATATGAAAATACACCATTTAGATAGATACGATCAGGGGATATTTGTTCTACAATTTCTTTTAAAACCCTTCTTTTTTCTTGAATTCTCCTGAGGTATCTCACCTTAACTTTACCGTGGTCAACCCACTGATTATACTTCAATCCTTCCAACGGGGATTTCTCATTTAAATCTCGATCAGATGTAACTATATAAAATTCCATTTCATCCCCCAATAGCTCCGTTAAATTATAAACAGAACTTATGGGGCCACCTGCTTTATATGCAGGTTTATACCAATCAATAAATACTAATATTTTAAGCATTGAATTGGTTTATTTTGTTTTCAGAAGACCAACTTCCTAAGATGACTAAGGACCATATTTTAACCCATTGAATTCGACTATCACCAGCCAAAAATTGGTTCCACATCTTTAACACATAGTTTAAATCAAATTCGTGAAATTTCTCCAACTCCTTTAATGCATTTTCACAAAATGTGCTGAGTTCATTTTTCATCCATTTTTCTATTGGAAGAACAAATCCCATTTTCTTTCTACCTATGATTTTATCAGGAATCCACCCTGAAACTGAATCAAGTAATAATTGCTTTTGATAAGTTCCAATTTTGTATCTATCAGGAACAGAAAGTACAAATTCTATTAGTTGATAATCTAAAAATGGTACTCTAATTTCTAAAGAATTTGCCATTCCCATTTGATCTGCATCTCTTAATAAAACATGTTGCAAATAGCATTCCATTTCAAGTAAAGACAATTTTGAATAGTGAGACCAAATGGATTTTTGACCAATATTTTCCTGATACCAATCAAATGCATAATAGGATGATTTAAAATTTAAGCTGGGACACAAAAGGGTTAATTCTTTATCCGAATACATTTTTCTAAAAAACGGATAATAATAATCTAACTTTAAAAACTTTTGATTTAAAATAGAGGCCATCTTTTCCCCCTTGTGATCATTATATATTTGTTTAACAAAGTATCCTGCTATTTTCTTTAAAAACGGTGGGAAAGACTGAACCCATTGATTTTCTTCAAACTGACCTGCCAATTTATAAAAAGGATAACCCAGAAATAGTTCATCCGATCCAGCTCCAGAAATGGCAACTTTTATATTCTCATTGGATACTGCTTTCGAAATGACATAGCTATTTAGCCCATCAACGGTTGGATGATCCATCTGCTTGATGTATTTGTCCATGTTATGCAGAAGAAAATTAGGATCTACTTTAATTTCCTTGTGATTAGTAGCATAAAGATCCGCTATTTGGCGAGCATATATGCCTTCATCATATATTTTGTCGTCAAATGTGACAGAAAAAGTATTGATTTTATTTTCAGAAACTTTAGACGCTGCTGCCACTAAAGTACTTGAATCTATTCCACCACTTAAAAATAAACCGACAGGAACATCTGCAATTAACCTTTTTTCTACAGATTGAAGTAGAAGTTGATTTACTTTTTTCGTTATATCATCATACTTTAATTTATCAGCTTTAGTCTGCTTTGTAGGCTCCCAATATTTAAATTGATCAAATGATTCATTAGAAATATGTATGTAATGACTTTTCTCTACAGATTTCACTTTATCTATTATGGTCGATGGAGAGTAAACCGTCCCGAAATTTAAATACTCTTGAATGCTATTATTATTTAAATTAAATGGTTTTTCAGATACCGCTTTTATTATGGCATTACAAGAAGAGGAAAACAAAATACTTCTACCATATTCCATAAAATATAATGGCTTAACTCCCATTCTATCTCTTGCAAGAAAGAGTTGTTTTTTAGCTTTATCCCACAATGCAAATGCAAACATACCTTCAAATCGATCTAACATCCTTATCCCCCATTTTAAATACGAAGCGATAATAACTTCTGTATCAGATTGAGTCCTAAACGAGTAGGTAGCCTCTAATTCACTCTTTAAATTTAGATAATTATAGAGTTCTCCATTATATGAAATAACCACATCCCCTAAGTTACTATGCATAGGCTGATTAGAATGGTTATCCAAATCAATTATGGAAAGCCTATTATGGCTAATCAATATATTTTCGTCTTTGTAAGTGGAGTTAAAATCAGGACCTCGATGATCTTGAACATCCTTCATAATCGAAGCTACATGTTCCGCATTTTTTAATGAATTCCAATCAAAAATCCCACTAATACCACACATTACATTTTAAAATCTGGATGATCAATCATTCTTTTTATGCCGTCTTCTAGTGATATAAGTTCTTTGTTTAGAATTTTAAGCATTTTTGTATTATCAGGCATTCTTCTTGTCATATCTCCTTCAGGAAGAGGAGGTAAATGAATGATTTTTGAAGAAGAACCAGAAATATTAATGATGGTTTTTGCTACATCTATTATCTTATATTCTTTTGCACCCCCTATATTGATCACATCATTCAGG
>CAZJVX010000132.1:0-4696 GCA_964549345.1 uncultured Flavobacteriales bacterium
GATGAAAACCTGGCGTCCTAACCCCTAGACGAACGGGCCATTTTATTTAATGGTTTGCAAATTTAGTTTTTTTTTCAGTTACTCAAAACAAATTTGCTTTTAAATCAAACGATCAAGACTCTACTTCATCATTATTTTTTTCAAATACAAACCCTAAACGCTTTCCCGTTCTTAGTTTTAATGTATCACTCACCTCCCTTACTTGATTGACCGAGACTTCTTTAACCAAATCATACGAAGGCACTAATAAATCAAAATCAAGCGAATATAAAATGGCTGACTGCACAATAGATTTTAATTTGTCTTTATCCACTGTTGAGTGAATAAAATCATTATATAAAAATCCCAGTTGTCTTTTACCTTGAACCATGAAATGATTTTCATGATTTATAAAAATACGACCAATTAAATAACCTAAATCATGAACTCTATTATATTTAAACGAATCATTTAAAAAATTATAAATATGAATTAATCCACAATACCCTCTATTGGGGTTTTTTTCTAGATAACTGCTTTTCCACAAACTATTATGCATAGCAAACTTAAATACGTTACTGTGCATTTGAAATACCAATAAATCACCTGAAACTCTTAACTGAGCTTCAAATTCACCAGAATCTTTATATTCAATAACAACCCTGTCATCTACCTTTGACATTCTATCTTTCAAATCGTCTCCAACCTCTTTAAGTACATTTTTTAAAATCTTGAAATTGAGAATAATGTTATTGAAAACATCTTGTTTAAGTACGCTTTTATCTTTGATTAATTCAAAGAGTAAATCTTGGTTTTTAATGTGATCCATAAATTTATATTAATAAGCACTAGCAAATACCACTTTTTGAGCCCCCTCTTCACCTGTTAAAATACATTTACCAGTAGTATGATCACCCAGAGGAATACACCTTATTGTTGCCTTTGTTAAATCCTTTATTTTTTGCTCCGTTTCTGCATCTCCATTCCAATAACCTTCTACAAATCCACCATCTTCGTCTAAAATGGATTTTAACTCTTCAATATTATTTGCAGTTCTTGTATTTAAATGAGTAAACTCTTTTGCCTTCTCGTAAAGCTTCGTTTGCATATCAGCAAGCGTTTGTTGAACATGACCAACTAAATGCTCAGTGGCAACAAATTCTTTGCTTAGATCATCTCTTCTAGCTAATTCCACCGTATTATTTTCAAGATCTCTAGGACCTATAGCAATTCTAATGGGAACCCCTTTCATCTCATATTCAGCAAACTTCCATCCAGGTTTTTTACTATCATCATCGTCAAACTTTGCTGTAATTGCTGCTGTTTTTAAAGCCGATAGAATAGAACTAGCCTTTTCAGAAATGGCATCGAGTTGTTCATTGTTTTTATAAATAGGCACTATGACAACCTGTATCGGAGCTAATTTCGGAGGTAACACTAGTCCTAAATCATCAGAATGGGTCATGATCAAGGCACCCATTAAACGGGTTGACACACCCCAAGAAGTAGCCCAAACATACCTTTGCTCTCCATCTTTATCTGCAAATTTAACATCAAATGCTTTGGCAAAATTTTGCCCTAGAAAGTGGGAAGTTCCTGCTTGAAGAGCCTTCCCATCTTGCATTAAAGCTTCGATACAATACGTTTCTTCTGCTCCTGCAAATCGCTCATTAGCAGATTTAATTCCTTTTAACACAGGGATAGCCATGTGATTTTCTACAAAATCAGCATATACATTTAGCATTTGTTCTGTTTCATCTATGGCCTCTTGCTTGGTAGCGTGTGCTGTATGACCTTCTTGCCATAAAAATTCAGCCGTTCGAAGAAACAAACGGGTTCTCATTTCCCATCGAACTACATTGGCCCACTGATTTACTAAAATGGGAAGGTCTCTGTAAGACTGAATCCATTTTTTGTACGTATTCCAAATGATGGTCTCAGAAGTAGGCCTTACAATTAACTCTTCTTCTAACTTAGCTTCAGGGTCAACCACAACTCCTTGACCATCGTCCGCATTTTTCAATCGGTAGTGGGTCACTACTGCGCATTCTTTTGCGAACCCTTCTACATGATCTGCTTCCTTACTTAAGTAGGATTTAGGGATAAATAAAGGGAAATATGCATTTTGATGACCAGTCTCTTTGAACATCTTGTCTAGTTGTTCCTTGATTTTTTCCCAGATGGCATATCCATACGGTTTTATAATCATGCAACCTCTGACATCAGAGTGCTCAGCAAGATCAGCTTTTGAAACTAGTTCATTATACCACTTAGAAAAATCTTCACTTCTTTTGACTAATCCCTTCTTTGACATGCAATAAAATTTTTACCTGAAGCGAAAATATCAAATAAAATGAAATCGAAAATTACAGTTAGTAATTTTTACGCCTTTAAAACTCGATTAAGTTTTCTTGACATTTTTGTATTTTGCTCATCAGCTAATTCCGCGTCAACCAAAATTCTTCCACTATGCTCATCTACAATAATCTTTTTTCTAGCAGCAATATCTAATTGTATTTGAGGTGGGATCTTAATAAACGATCCTCCAGAAGCACCTCTCTCGACAGGAACAACTGCTAATCCATTTTTAGACGCTCCTCTGATTCTTTTATAAGCCTTAAGTAATCTATCATCTATAGATTTTGAAGCCTTTTCTGATTCTTCCAATAAGATTTTCTCCTCTTTTTCAGTTTCAGCTACGATTTCAGTTAATTCTTTTTTCTTAGCATCTAAAGCCTCCTCTTTAGCCGTAAATTGAGATTTTACTTCATCTAATAATTCTTTCTTATTATCAATTTTCAATAAGTTTTCCTTGATTCGCTTTTCAGCCAATTGAGCTTCTAATTCCTGATATTCAATCTCCTTATTTAAAGAATCAAATTCACGGTTATTTCTAACGTTTTTTTGTTGTTCTTCGTATTTTTTGATGGTAGACTTTGACTCCTCAATGATGTTTTTCTTTTCTAGAATTAAATGATTCACTTCAGCCATTTCTTCCTCAATTTTTTCGACTCTTTTATTTAACCCTTCCATTTCATCTTCAAGGTCCTTAACTTCCATGGGTAATTCTCCTCTAACCTCTCTCATTCGATCAATTCGTGAATCAATGTATTGTAGGTTGTATAACGCTCTTAATGTTTCTTCTGGTGAATATTTTTTTCTTGCCATCTTTAAAAATAATTTATTGGATTCGTGTTGACCGAAGTCAAACGGATGGCAAAATTAGTAAATTTTTTCATTAATATGTCACCTAATAAGTCAATTGTAAATTGCTCTGACTCATAATGTCCAATATCAGCTATTAAAATCTGATTATTTGCCTCAAAAAACTGATGATATTTAAAATCTGAAGTAATAAAAATATCCGCTTTTTTTTGAATTGCATATGGGAGCAAAAAGCTACCAGATCCTCCACATACGGCAACTCGTTTCACTTTTTTATTTAATAATTGGGTGTGTCTAATGCTAGAAACATGAAATTTGCTTTTTAGTTGAGTTAAAAATTCTATTTCTGACATATCATTATCTAATTCACCAATAAGTCCTGAGCCATAATTAGAAGAATTTAACATGGGATAAACATCATACGCAACTTCTTCATAGGGGTGACTAAGCTTCATAGCTTCAATCACTTCATTGAGTTTAAAATTTGGAAGAATGGTTTCTAATTTTTGTTCCTTTTCAATAGAAAGCTCATTTAATTTTCCAGAAAATGGACTTGCACCATCTTTAGGAAGAAAAGTCCCCTCACCTTCGGACGAAAAACTACAATTACTGTATAAACCAATATGACCTGCTCCTGCATCAAAAACTGCATTTCTTACTTTTTCAAGATGGTCATTAGGCACATAAAAAGCCAACTTAAGAAGGTTATTTAAAGGCTTTAAAATTTGTCTGTCATTTAGATTTATTATTTCTGCTATTTTTCCATTTACACCATGAGATACATTATCTAAGTTTGTATGAATAGCATAAATACTTATTGCATGTTGAATGGCTTTGTATACACATGAGGATGGGTAACTGGCATCGTTGATTTTCTTTAAGCCCGTAAAAATGAGTGGATGATGAGCAATAATTAGATTGCAATTTGTGTTTATAGCTTCGTTTAGTACTTTATCCGTGACATCTAAACATATCAAAACACCTTTTATTTGATCATCTCCATTTCCAATAATCAGACCTGCATTATCATATTCCTCTTGTAATTGAAGTGGTGCTATGGTTTCTAAATAATTTGTTACATCTTTGACATTCATATCTAAGGCATATATTTCAAATATAATTGAATGAAGTGGTTCAAATGGCTTTTATTTCCATTAAGTGTGTTCTTTTGGAGCATTACAGGGCTAAGAAATCTTTTCTATAATCTCAGCTGGCTAAGATCTGTTTCTTTTGATTTACCTACTATAAGTATAGGAAACATCACTGTTGGGGGTACTGGGAAAACTCCCCACATTATGTATATAGGCCATGTATTAAACAAATCAATTAATCCCGCATTTTTATCAAAGGGGTATAAGAGAGATACAAATCTCTTTACTATAGTTGAATCATCCTCAAAATCCAGATTTGTAGGAGACGAATCATTAATGATTAAAAAAAACTTTCCAAATAATATTGTAGCGGTAGACCACAGCAGAGTGAATGGAGTACTCAAACTAATAGATCAATTTGAAAATATTGACTGTGTATTACTTGATGATGCCTACCAGCA
>CAZJVX010000133.1:0-4624 GCA_964549345.1 uncultured Flavobacteriales bacterium
ACTCATCCAATCGTTAAACTTCTCAGGGCCCACAATAATATCAATTATGAAGTTCGCTACAATTAGTCCAACAAAAACATATGTGATGACCATAGATATGTCGGTAATGGCGTCATGCAATACATTTCTTATACTAGAGTGATTATCGTTATGACAATCTCTATTTAAAATAAATCTGTGAGTTAAATAATAAATTACACTAGTAATGGTTAGGACAACACATGAAAGAATAGTAATATCTTCAATCAAATTTATACTCCCACCCCACAATGCCATAACAGATCCTGGAGCAAGAAATATTGCTATGATTAATATGATAAAAAAACCAATTTTTTCTGTAAAATACTTTGCAAAGACATTGTTATTTGATTGTGAATTAGTAACCATTGAAGTTGAAAAGTTTGTGGAAATGAACTGCTTTTTTACACCCAAAAAGTCTACTAATAATCCGAAAGTAATTCCGATTATCGCACCGACAACATTTACTACAACAAATGCTTTTAAATTGGAGGCAACATCTGCCTCTGCAGAAGCTCCTAGCAAAACAAATGAACCTTCTCCTAAGGTAGTAATAAATGCAGCCAACAAACCACCAAATGTTATTTTCTTATTCTTATATAAGGATGAGGCTATAATTGTTCCGCCACAACCAGGAATAACGCCTAATAAAGCACCCAGAAATGGTTGACCCCAACCTGGAATGATATGAGATGTTTGTTTTAGTCCCTTATTAGAAAAAAATGTAATAACTCCAACAGCAATAATAGAAATTGAAACATAACCACCAATAACACCCGCAGCATCAAGGTTATCCCAAATAAATTGCCAAAAAATTGAAGTTTCCATTCTAATGGTAAATAAAAAGAACAAGTTTAAACTGATAAATCAAAAGACGTAAATAATTTGTAAAAAAACTAAAAATATTTAACTGATAGGTTCTGATACTTGTTTAAAACAAAACTGGTTAGGACTAACCATTTCTGTTTTTACAGCATACATAACTATACCTGCAGTATTATTAACTCCCAGTTTTTTCATAATGTTTTTACGATGGGTATTTATGGTATGATTGCTTAAATATACAATTGCAGCAATCTGTGAATTAGTGTATCCTTCTGCTATGAATTGAATTATCTGAAGTTCTCTTTCACTAAGTTTTACAGGGCTCGGGTCAAGAGACTTAAAAGCAATATTATCAATGTTTATCTGCTCTTGTCTCATTTGATCTTTAATATCGCCACAAAAGAATTTTACACCTTTTAAGGTTGCATTGTATGCATTTCTGATTTCTCTAACGGAACACTCTTTTTTCACATGACTCTCTACACCAGCTTTAACAGCTTGAACGATTGTTTGTGCATTGGTATAGGGGGTTATACCTAAAATCTTAAGTTTAGGGTAATCATTTTTTATTGAAACAATTTTTTCTAAAGAAAAATCTTCAACGGTATAATCTACAATAAGAGTAGGGTTCTCCAAACGACCAAGATATTCTTTTAAAGATAAAAAGTCATTCGCTATATAAATAGACGTATCTGTGTTATCTTCAAAAATGTTTTGTAAACCTTTTAAAATTAACTCTGATTTGTCTGCTATTATAATATTATTCACACTTATTTGGAATGATTATAAATAAGTAACAAATATATAATTATGTTTTTAAAAAAAAATTAATGTTAACATTATATAAGACGATATAGCAGTGTACAATAAACAACAAATAAAAGAAACTAAAGAACTGTTTTACACCAGTTTTGGAAAATATATGGGTAAAAATAAATCTGTTTTAGGAAAAAAAATAAAATGGATTAATTATCCAACACAAATTAAACATACTTATGTAAGACTTTTTGTTGATGATAAATTAGCTAAAGTATACATAGAGCTTCAACATAAAGACGATGAAATAAGAGCATTATATTTTGAGCAGTTCAAGCAGCTTAAGTCTCCATTTGAGCACATAGTTGGAATTTGGAATTGGGAAGAAAATTCATATAACGAGATAAACCAACCTTCGTCTAGAATAGAAAAAGAAATTCAAGGTGTTAATATTTTTGATAAAAATACGTGGTCTAAAATATTTCATTTTTATGAAGAAAACTTAGTTAAATTTGATGCTTTTTGGGTTGATTTTAAAGACATCTTTAAGCAATTAGATGATTAAAAAAGGTGATGTTATAAAAGTAGTTGTAAATGATTTTGCCTTTGGTGGTAAAGGTATAGCTACATATAAAGTGGAGGATAAACCAATTATCGTATTTATAAATCAAGGTATTCCTGGACAACAACTAAATGTGGTAATAAAAAAGAAAAAACCAACCTTCTTAGAGGCCGATATAATTGAAATTATTGCTCCATCCGAATTGGAAAATGAAGTTCCTTATCAACGGATTTCTGGTGCTCCATACATTAGCTTGTCTTTAACTGATCAAAGATCAATGAAAGAACAAGTATCTTTTGATGTATATAAACGAATTGGAAAAATCGAACATATTGATAACTTCTATGATGAATGGATTCCTTCACCAAGCCCTCATCATTACAGAAACAAAATGGAATATTCCTTTTCATGTATACAATACGATTTAGAAAAGGAATTGGTAATTGATAATGCTTTTGCACTTGGGTTTAAAAGAAAAGGTACTTGGTGGATGGTTGAAAACCTAGATAAAGACAGTGGCATGTTTGATAAAGAGCTAGAAGATTCCCTACGTCAAGTAAGATTCTATCTTGAAAAAACAAACCTAAAAGCTTGGCATCCTCCCAAAAAAACAGGCTTTTTTAGACATTTAGTAGTGAGAAAAAGTTATTTAACCAATCAATTACTTTTTAATTTAGTGACTTCCTCAAAAGGTTTAGATCAATTTAACCACATGGAATTTGGCATATATTTAGAACAACTTTTTAAATCTAGGTTTAGAGGTCTCATTCATACTATTAATGATGATGTGGCCGACAGGGAAAAATTAGACAAAGGAAATAGCCAGCTGGTTAAAGGTAATTCAACTATAACAGAAAAAATTAATGAGTTAAACTTTGATATCAGTATGCAGAGTTTTTTTCAAACTAATCCTAATTGTGCTGAAAAGCTATATAATAAAGTAATACAATACATTCGTTTGGAAAAAATACCAAGTGACAGTTACATTTTAGATTTATTTTGTGGAACCGGTACAATCGGACAACTTATCGCAAAAAGCTTTCCGGATTCTAATATTATTGGGGTTGATATTGTGGAAAGCGCAATTGAAAATGCTTCTATTAACGCCACAAAAAACAACATATCAAATATTACCTTCAAATGTGATGATGTGGGTAAATTTTTACTTAACAACCCAAACTACGAAAATAAAATTCACACCATAGTTATTGATCCCCCAAGAGCAGGGATTTCTCCAAAATCTCTGCGTAAAGTAATAAGATTAAATGCCAAAAAAATTGTGTATGTCAGTTGTAACCCAGCTACCCAAGCAAGAGATTTAGAAACCTTGTCTTCAATGGGGTATTCTTTAATAAAATTCAGCTTAGTAGATCAGTTTCCACATACTGCTCATGTGGAAAGCGTAATGTTATTTAGCCAAAATCAGGAATAGAAACGATCCATGATACTTCGAAACAAATTATTACTTTCTGACTCAGAAAGCTGATTTTTTACCTCATAAATAATTCTTTTTTTAGATGGTTTACCATTGCTTTTTTTAGCTTGTTTTGCCAAGGTTGTTTTCAATTGATTATAAGGAAGCAAGTTTAGCATTCGCTTTAATAAATTGTCACCTAATAGTTGTATACTACTTCTGAAATTAGTTGAAAATAGTTCAGCCAATGAATCATCAATATCATTCGTGAAGGATTTAACTATGCTCTCAGAGTGTATAGCAGAAACTACCAAATGAATTCCTTCCGGATTTTGCAGTCTTCCTATGTACCATCCCTTATCGTTCAATAAGTCTGCTAATTCGTAAGTACTATTATCTTTTACCTTAAATGCAATTAAACTCATGTCAGGATTGCCTATAAGTTCTAGGTGAATGTTGCTTTCTATGTAATTAATAACTTTTTTAACAGAACTCATAGTACTTTTTGTTAAATCTAGATATCCATCGTCTCCAATATGATTTAAGGCAGTCCAAGTGGAAGCTACTACCCCACCCGGCTTAGTGCCCATGAAAGTAGTTGAAGCGTAAATACCGCCTTGCCAACTTGAATAAACAGAGTATTGAGAAAGTCTCTGCTCAGGATTTCTATATAATAGAACAGAGGAACCTTTTGGAGCATAAGCATATTTGTGGAGATCTACTGACAATGAAGTTACTCCAGGAAGATTAAAATTAAATTCTGGAACAACTGTTCCCATTTTTTTTAAATATGAAAGAAAAAAACCACCAATGCAAGCATCTACATGCAGTAATAAATCATGTTTTACAGCCAGTTCTGAAAGATTGCTTATTGGATCAATTGATCCATATGGGTAAGCTGGGGCTGATCCCACCAACATAATGGTGTTTTCATTAATTTCATTTTCAACGCTATTCAAGTCCCATTTTAAAACATCTACATGAATAATAACTGGTTTGATGTTAAGAAAATGCAGCGCTTTTAAAAAAGCAGGATGAGCAGTTGAAGG
>CAZJVX010000134.1:0-4594 GCA_964549345.1 uncultured Flavobacteriales bacterium
CATCTCCATCTGTATCTCCTGTGCCCTCGTCCAAATCACTGATACCATCGTTGTCTGAGTCAATATCGCAAGTAACAGTTACATTATAAGTAATAATACTATCACAACCATTTACGGTTAATAAAGAATCATAATATAAACCAGACGAGAACGTGGAATCGCCATTTGGCAAAATCAAGGTGTCACAGAACACCATAGTATCTATCAGTGTAGCATAGCTATTATTTACGGTGACATCATACGTAATCAAACTATCACAGCCATTTACTGAACTTAGTGTATCGGTAAATAACCCCGTTACCGAAATAGTATCACCATTATTTGTAATGTAGCTATCACACGTAATAATTGGAATAATAGTATCATAGATCATATTTGTTTTTAACTCAATAATGAAAATGGTATCACAACTTGACCCCGTAATTAAGGTATCATTGTATATTCCAGATGAGTCATAATAATTCGATCCAATTTGAAGACTATCATTTGAGCATATGGTGATTGTTTGAGTTACATATACAAACGTATCCACTAATAGTTCATATTCAATAATACTATCACATCCGTTAGCGTTGACTAACGTATCATAATAAAATCCAGAAGTGTTATAATATGTGCCATTTAAATTGAAGCTATCTGTGTAACAAATAGATACAAATTCTTGTGTCAACGGAACTGAATCAATTTGTAAGTATGTAATGATGGTACTGTCACATCCTAAATAGGTTTGATAAACATCGGTGTATGTGCCGGTAGTATACTGGTATTGACCATCTAAGTAAGCGGAGTCTCCCTGACAAAGGGTGAGCGAATCATAAATAGTTACACTTGAATTAGGTGAACCTAGTAAGGTTAATTGAATAATGCTATCACAGCCTGCTGAAGTTTGTAAATAATTGAAATATGTTCCTGGCGTGGTCACATAATTTCCAGCAATTAATACACTATCCCCGCCACAAAGCTGGTCTATTACATTAACTAATATCCATTTGTACATATCTAAGTGGGTGTATACGATACTATCGCACCCCGACTGAGCTGTAAGTGTGTCTACATAATCACCAGAAGTATTTCGATATGCTCCTTGCAAGAACACACTATCATTTAAGCACAGAGCAATAGTATCGAATGTGTAAATATTAGGTATTAGTTGAATGTCATAGGTCACTACACTATCACAACCTGCAAGAGAAGTGAGTGTATCTTCATACTGACCAGCGGATGTTATGTATTGATTTCCTAATAAAATACTATCTCCTGCACAAAGTGGTAAGATATCATTACTAGTAAGAATACTATCCACAAATAAGTAAGTTTCTACTATACTGTCACAGCCATTGTACCCAGATAAAGTATCCACATACGAACCAGAAGAATTTTGGAAATCTCCTTGTAAATAAATACTATCAAATACACATATAAAACTTGTGTCGTAAACATAATTCAATGGATATATATTTAACCACGTATCCACTACGCTGTCACAACCTGCAGTAGAAATTAAAGTATCTAAATACATACCTGAAGTAGTTTGATAACCTCCTCCTAATAAAATACTATCTCCATAACAAATAGATACGCTATCCGAATTATATAATGTAGAATCTACTTGTAAATATGTATAAACGATACTATCACAACCTTCTATGGATTGAAGTGTATCCAGGTATTGACCAGTCGTGTTTTGATAAGCACCAGAAAGTAAAGCACTATCTAGGTAACATATTACAGAAGTATCATAGGTCAAAATTAATGGATCAACAATTAAATTTATTTCCGTTATGCTGTCACAACCTGCAACAGAACTTGTGACATCATAATAATTTCCAGGAATTTGCTGATATGTTCCGAACACCAATGCTGAATCACCAAAACAAGCATGTACCGTATCATATCCATAAAGAACAGATTGAACACTTAAATGCGTAAATAAAATGCTGTCACACCCTGTTATAGAAGATAATGTATCTGAGTAAATACCAGTTATATTTCTGTATGCACCTTGTAAATAAATACTATCTAATGAACAGATAGTAACACTATCCACATGCGAGATTTGCGGTTTCACATTCAAATGGATTTCACTTATACTATCGCAACCTGATGCGGAAGTAAGTATGTCCAAATAATTTCCTGTTGTGCTCTGGAAACCATATCCAAGGAAAATGCTATCTCCATAACAAATATCTATTGTGTCTAATGAATAACTTAACGGCTGGATATCAAGATAGGTGTACGTGATACTATCACAACCAGCTGAAGAAATCGTAGTGTCATTATACGTACCGGAAATATCATAATAACTACTACCAATTAGTGCACTATCACCATAACAAATTGAAAGTGTATCATTTACCATCAATATAGAATCTAGCGAGAGACTGGTAATTACAATACTATCACAAGCATTGACTGAAGATAATGTATCTACGTATACTCCACTAGTTGTTTGATAGGCTCCCTGTAGGTATATGCTATCTAAATTACAGATACTTGTTGTTATATTATTTACTAACAGAGGTTCAACATTTAATGTAGTTATGGTTATACTATCACAACCTGCATTGGAAACAGTAGTATCATAATAATGACCTGATGTATCATAATATTGACCTGCAATTAGTGCACTATCTCCATAACAAACAGATATAGAATCAAATCCATAAAGAACAGAATCCATGAAAAGTTGTGTTTCTACAATACTATCACAACCTTTAGATGATACTAAAGTATCGTAATAAGAACCAGGAGTAGTTTGATATTGGCCCTGTAAATAGGCACTATCTAAATTGCAGATAGTCAGTACATCTACATTGTAATTTAATGGATCGATTGTAAGGTTGGTTTGAAGAATGCTATCACAACCTGCAGAAGATGTCAGTGTATCATAATATGTACCTGAGATAAATTGATAGCTGCCACCTACAAATAGTGAATCTCCACTACAAACAGATACAGAAGTATTTCCATACAGTACTGTATCTGTAAATAAATACGTTATGATTAAGCTATCACATCCAGATATAGCAGTAGTCGTATCGACATAAACTCCATTGGTGTTTTGATAAGCTCCCTCTAAATAAGCACTATCATTAGTACAAATTGTCAAGGTATCTATGAAATAGCTAATTGGAATCACATCTAAATAAGTAGTGATAATACTATCACATCCCGAATTTGAAATAAGGGTATCATTGTAATAACCACTCTGAGTTTGGTATGCATTAGCCAAGTAAGCACTATCGTTATTACAAATTGTTAATGTATTAAACTGCGTAACCGATGGTGTTACGATTAACGAAGTTTGAATTATACTATCGCACCCCGATAACGCAGTTAGCGAGTCCATATAAATACCCGTTATGGTTTGATAACTGTTTCCTAACCATACGCTATCATTTTCACAAATTGTAATGGTGTCATGAAGGAATACAAGTGGTCTTACATTCACAATTACAGTGTGAATACTGTCGCAACCTGCGATAGATGTTAACGTATCAGTTAGTTGAACTGAACTGCTGTAATAAACCCCATTAATCTCTACACTGTCACCAAAACAAATCTCCAGAGTTTCCTCTCCAAACAGTATAGAATCAACTTGTAATATGGTTTGTACAATACTATCACAGCCATTTGCAGATGAGAGTGTATCTATATAAGAACCTGATGTAGTTTGATATGCTCCTGACAGGAATACACTATCCAGATTACACATAATTATTGTATCTAGAGATCCAAGTAGTGGGGATACCGTTAAGTATGTGGTTAAAACGCTATCACAACCTGCATTTGAAGTAAGTGTATCTACATAAATACCTGTTGTTGTTTGATAGCTTCCACCAAGCAATGCACTGTCTTCATAACAAATGGTCAAACTGTCTGTTCCGTATAATATGCTATCCACAAATAGTTGAGTTTCTACAATGCTGTCACATCCTTCAAATGAAGTAAGTGTATCTAAGTATATTCCAGCTGTTGATTGGTAGCTACCGCCCAAGAATGCACTATCTAAATAACACATATTTCTTGATGTGGTAGTGTATATTAATGAGTCTATAATTAGCTCCGTTACGTGTATGCTATCGCAGCCTGCATTGGAAGTGATCACATCCATGTATGACCCCGGAGCAGACCTGTATTGCCCCTGAAGTAAAGCACTATCTCCGTAACAAAGAACCAAGGTGTCTCTTCCATATAAAACAGAGTTAACCTGAAGCTCTGTCACTATTAAACTATCACAACCATTTGAGCTATTTAAGGTGTCATAGTAAAATCCGCTCGTGTTTTGATAAGCTCCTTGTAAGAATACGCTATCCAATGAGCAAATCTCAATGGTCTCATAAGAAATGAGCTCAGGTCTCACGCTCAAGAAAGTTTGGTGTATGCTATCACAGCCGTTTGAATTAGCAAAAATATTAAAGTAAGTTCCAGTTGAGGTTTGGAAAGAGCCTCCCAGGAAGGCACTGTCTCCAAAACATATTTCTAAAGTATCAAATGAGTTGGTTATTGGTGTAATTAAAAGATGTGTTGATACGACACTATCACACCCGCTTGTTGAAGTAATAGTATCTGTATAATTGCCTGCGGTTGATTG
>CAZJVX010000135.1:0-4534 GCA_964549345.1 uncultured Flavobacteriales bacterium
AGATTTGGAAACTAGCGAGTTATTAAAAAAAGTCCGAAAGATTGAAATTAAGACCAGAGGACTTTCCAAACAAGTTTTCTCTGGTGAATATCACTCTGCATTCAAAGGCAGGGGTATGGCATTTTCCGAAGTTAGAAATTACATACCAGGAGATGAAATTAGAACTATTGACTGGAATGTTACAGCTAGGTTCAATGATCCCTATGTAAAGGTGTTTGAAGAAGAGAGAGAACTAACGGTTATGTTGATGGTTGATATTTCCGCATCAGAAATGTTTGGTACAGGCGAAGTATCAAAAAGAGAATTTATAGCGGAAGTTGGAGCTGTTTTGGCCTTTTCAGCGACCCAAAACAACGACAAAATTGGAGCCATTCTCTTTTCAGATAAAATTGAACTATTCATTCCACCGAAAAAAGGAAGAAAACACATATTGAGGATAATAAGAGAACTAATTGAATTTAAACCCAATTCAAACTATACCAACATAGGAGAAGTATTACAAAACTTCAATAACCTGATCAAAAAGAGGTCTATAGCCTTTTTAATTTCTGACTTTATGAACAAAGATTTTGAAGATGCCTTAAAAATTACCTCTAAAAAACATGATTTAATAGCCTTACGCGTAGTTGACAACAGAGAAAGATTAATGACAGATGTAGGTCTAAGCTTATTTAGAGATAGTGAAACCGGAAAAGAAAAATGGATTAATACCAGTAGCAAAAGAGTAAGAGAACAATTTTATCAGAACGCATTAGCTATCGAACATAACACTTCACAAATATTTAAAAAAGCAAAAGTGGACCATGTAAATCTTAACATACAAGATGGATACATTAGACAGCTAATGAATTTATTTAAAAAACGTTGAGAATATTAGTTTACATATCGATATTCATTCCTTATTTGGTTGTTTCACAAAACACCTCCTTTACGGCTAGTTCAAATAAAAACATATACAGTGTAGGAGAGCCTATCCCGTTATTTTTAAACCTTGAGGTGCCCTCTGATCAACGTATTGACTCTGTCTATTTCCAACTATCTGGAAAAAGTGATTCTTTAGGCAACAACTGGGAATTATGGAATGCTTCCGAAATTACAAAAACTACCACCTTGACAGATGAAAACGAATACGTAACTAACTACAGTCAGGAATTAGTTATTGCCAATTTTGATACTGGTAAATTTGAATTCCCACCATGTTTAGCTTTTTTGGATTCTACTACTTTGTTTTCAAATTCAATACCATTCACCATTCAGCTGCTTAAAACAGAAGAAAATAAAATTAAGAACATCAAACCTATATTCGATGTGAACATCAGTTTTTTTGAATACTTTATATATTATTTGAAAAAGTTTGGATGGTGGATTGTTTTGTGTGTCGCTTTGGTAATAACCACATATTTTATAATTAAAAAATGGAAAAGAAAATCAGAGGAAATAGACACTGAGCCTCAAATCCCAATAGAAGTGAAGCTACTTGAAAGACTAAACTCATTAAAGACAAAAAAACTATGGGAAAATGGTCATTTTAAGGCATATTACAGTGAAATATCTGAAGTAATTTGGTCATTTGTAGCGTACCGCTACCAAATTCCTACGTTTGAAAAAACAAGTAACGAAATCCTAGAAAGTTTGAAATGGGTTTCTATCGACAATACATATTTGAAAGAGTTGAGCACCTTTTTCACACTTTCAGATGGGGTTAAATTTGCGAAAATAAATCCACTAGAAAAAGACAATATACATGCCATTGAAATGGCAATAAAATTCATTGAAAATGAACGCTTAGATATTAAAGAAATAGAAAAAGTGACTGATGAATAAATGGCTTTCTACATATCAATTTAACGATTCTATTTTTCTATGGGCTTTAATTTTAGTACCTGTATCTATTTTAATATATGTATTACTAAAAATTAATAAAAGAGAGTCCCTACAGATTTCGTCATTAACCTTATTTAGCGGATTAAGTAATGGATATTTGAGTTACATAAGTCACATAAAATTTGGAGTTAAATTAGTAGCTCTTGCCTTGCTTATTATCGGGATGGCTCGTCCACAAATTAGCATGAATTCGCATACAGAAACAGAACTTTATAAAGAAGGAATAGATATTATTATTTCAATGGATGCATCTGGCAGTATGCTGGCTCAAGATTTTTCACCAAATCGATTTAAAGCTTCTAAAGAATTAGCTATTGATTTTGTAAAAGACAGGAAAAATGATAGAGTAGGTTTAGTAATTTTTGAAGGAGAAGCCTACACACAATGTCCCTTAACTTCGGATAGAGATATTATGATTGAGCTTATAGAATCCTCCGAACAAGGCATTGTTGAACAAGGAACAGCTATTGGCATGGGTTTAGCCACTGCTATTAACCGATTAAGAGAAAGTAATGCACCAAGTAAAGTCATCATATTACTAACAGATGGTGTAAACACGCATGGAAAAATACACCCTATAAATGCGGCAGAGATGGCTAAAGATTTTGGCATTAGAGTATACACCATTGGAGTAGGAACAAATGGTCAAGCCAAAACACCTGTAGCTATTGATCCATTTAGCGGTCGATACATTTATGATTATGTGGAGGTTGAAATTGATGAAGAAACACTTAAGACAATTGCCAAAGAAACTGGTGGACAATACTTCAGAGCTACAGATAATCAGAAATTAAAAGAGGTATACAAAGAAATCAATGAGATGGAAAAAGCAAAAATAAAGACCATAGAATACGATGTGGATTTACCTGAGAAAGCAGACTTATTCATACTGTCTGCGTTGGGTCTTCTTTTGCTAGAATTTTTGGGAAGTAAATTAATTTTTAAAAGTATTTCGTGAGAAATTTGAAACATAAATACAACCTACCCATTTCTAACGCAGTTGTATCGTTGCTTGTTTTAGAGATTCTATTTTGGAGTATATGTTTTGTTAGTTATCAGTACTTAATTTCAAACGTAGTAGAATTTAGGTTTGAGCACCCAACCAGATTATGGTTGCTAATTATAATATTATTTATCAATGTGGTCTGGGTTGTAAATAGATCATGGAAAAATAGAGCAATTCAAAAATTTTCTAGCATCCAAACTATACATCATGTTTTTAATGGATTTTCTAACTTCAGATCCTCCGTTAAGTTTTTATTGTTCCGAACCGCATTCGGATTACTTGTCATTGCTGCAGCAAATCCTCAGTATGGTGAAAATGAAAAGACGGTAGAGTCAAAAGGAATCGATATCATGATTGCATTAGATATTAGTAGGAGTATGATGGCGGAGGATATAATCCAAGATTACAGCCGATTAGATATAGCAAAACTTTCCGTTGGAAAGTTACTAAACGAATTAAGGGGGGATCATGTGGGAATTGTTGTTTTTGCAGGTGAAGCCTACAAACAATTACCCCTTACTCCTGACTATCACGTGGCTCAATTATTTTTAAAGAGCATTGGAACAGATATGATTTCATCTCAAGGAACAGATATTGGAAATGCAATTGATTTGTGTATGAGTTCCTTCAATTTTGAAAAAAACACCAATAAAGCCATTTTAATCATGTCTGACGGTGAAGATCACGAAGAAATGGCCATTAATGCAGCTAATGAGGCTAGTAATCAAAATGTAGTGATTTGCACAGTAGGTATGGGTACAAATAAAGGCGTTCCTATTCCTGTTTACAAAAGAGGTAAAAAAATTGGAAATAAAAAAGATGAAGAAAACAGTACTGTTTTGACCAAACTAAATGAAGAAAACTTAGTTCAAATTGCACAGGCAGGTAATGGCACTTATACAAGAGCAATGGGGTTAAATTTAGATTTAAGAGACATCTTAGATCGTTTGAATGCGATTGAAAGAACTACCCTTAAAAAAGAAAAATACTCTACTTACGATGATCAATTTCAATGGTTTTTAATTCCTGCTTTTATCCTGCTGCTGTTAGAATTTATAATTTTAGAAAAAAGAGGAAAAATAGACGATCAATTTAAAATTTTTGAATCATGACAAAAGGTAATGCGCTCATATTTTTCATATCTCTTTTCATAACTCAAGCATTTGCTCAAGACATGATGAGTAAATTGAGAATGAAAGAAGGAAATGAAGCCTACAACTCAGGAGAATTCTTACAATCAAATGATCTATATAGTCAATCATTTAAGAAAGATACATCAAATCTAAAGGCGGCTTTTAACAATGGAAACGCTTCTTTTATGAGCGGAGATTTTGAGTCGTCAAGAAGCAATTTCAATCAGTACTTACAGTCTAACATTACCAAAGAAGAAAAAAGTAAAGCGTATTACAACATTGGGAACTCCTATCTCACAGAATATGCCAAGTCAGCGCAAGAAAATAGTGGGCAATCCCCAAATTCAGATCTTCTAACAAACGCAGTAGATAATTACAAAAAATCATTGAGAAATAATCCTACAGATGAAGATGCAAGATATAATTTATCCTATGCAATGAAATTGTTACAACAGAGCCAAAACAAAGATCAGCAAAACAAAGATCAGCAAAACAAAGATCAGCAAAACAA
>CAZJVX010000136.1:0-4524 GCA_964549345.1 uncultured Flavobacteriales bacterium
TCAAAAACGTATGATTTGAGTGATATGGTATATTATACTCTTCAGCTGTTTTTTTAACAATTTTGGAAATTTCATGGTAATGTACATGACAAATTGAAGGAAATAAATGGTGTTCAATTTGGTAGTTCAAACCACCAATAAACCATGAAAAAAAACTTTTATAATTAGAGAAATTAGCTGTTGTTTCAAGTTGATGTACGTACCAATTTTTTCTGATAATACCAGTATTATCGGGCTCCGGAAAGTCTGTTTGATCTACAATGTGAGCACATAGGAATATCGTAGAAAGGAAAAATCCCGCAATAAAGTGCATCAAGAGGAAACCAGATATGTGTACCCAAGGATTACCTAAAAAGTAAATGGGTATAACTAAGATGTAAAGGAAATAAAAAATCTTCCAAGAAAAGAGATTGATAAGAGCTCTTCTGTAAGTAATGTTTTGTGATTTCAAAAGATCCATTTTATGGTATTTAACTACCTGTATAAAGTCTTTATTTGTAATCCATGAAATGGAAAGTAATCCATATAATAACCAGGCATATATATGTTGAAAACGATGGTGTGTTTTTCTTTTTTGATTCGAAGAAAATCTCAGAATTATACCTGCATCGACATCTTCGTCCATTCCATCAATGTTGGTGTATGTATGATGCAACAAATTATGTTGAATCCTCCAATTCAGATCATAACCACCCATTAAGTTCAAACCAAATCCTGAATATTTATTTATTAGTGAATTTTTGGAATAGGCATTGTGATTACCATCATGCATAACGGATAAGCCTATACCAGCCATACCAAAGCCCATAAACGCCCAGGGAATTAAATACCCAAAACCATCAATTATAGGAGTATACATTAGAGAATATGGTATGTAAAAAAGTAAAAGCATAAAAATGCTTTTAAAAATCATAGTACTATTGCTATTTCTTGAAATATTATTCTCTTTGAAATATCTATTAACTCTTTTTCTAAGAACTTTTACAAACTCAGGTGTAGAAGTGTCGAATTGTATGGGCTTAAATGTAGAAATAACTTTAAATTTGAAAACAATATTATATAATATTCCAATTACAACATATTTTGTATACTATTAATATGCACATTTTTTTAAACAATTGCATTTTTGCAAATTATGATTGATTCACACCCTAAAACTAAATATTTTAAAAAATGAATATAGGAATTGCCATACATGGAGGTGCGGGCACCATATTAAAAGATGAGTTAACTGAAAAATTGGAGGTTAAATATAAAAATGGTCTTAGAAAAGCTCTTTTAAGAGGAAGAGATATATTACAAAAGAGCGGTAGTGCAGTTGAAGCGGTTTCTTGTGCAGTTGTTGAGCTTGAAAATAACCCTCTTTTTAATGCTGGTAAAGGGTCTGTTTTTAATCATCTTGGCAAACACGAAATGGATGCTTCCATTATGAACGGCAAAAACCTTAATGCTGGAGCTGTGTGTTGTATAGATCAATTTAAAAACCCAATTTTAGTAGCTAAACACGTAATGGAAAATAGTGAACATGTTATTCTTACGGGAAATGGAGCAATACAATTTGCTAAAGAAATGAAATGTGAAAAGGCTGAAGAATCCTATTTCTTTGATCAATTTAGATATGATCAATGGCTTTCTATAAAAGATAGTGATCAATTTCAATTGGATCACTCCAACACAAATCCAAAAAAATTTGGAACTGTTGGTGCAGTAGCATTGGATATTCAAGGAAATTTAGCTGCTGCTACTTCAACAGGAGGAATGACAAACAAAAAATATGGACGTATTGGAGATAGTTCTGTTATAGGAGCTGGCAACTATGCCAATAACGACACATGTGCAGTATCATGTACGGGGTCTGGTGAATTTTTCATACGTCAAGTAACAGCATATGATGTTTCCTGTCTAATGGAGATGAGGCAATTGGATTTAAAAACAGCTACATCTAAAGTAATTTATGATAGAATAAAAAAAATTGGAGGAGATGGCGGGTTAATTGCTATTGACAAAAAAGGTAACATTGCAATGCCATTCAATACCGATGGAATGTATCGAGCTTCATGGTCAAAAAATGGTGATCCATTGATCGCTATTTACTGAGCAATATACTCTTCCAAAGGATAAACCTTTATGGTTCTATTATGCATATGAAAGTTATCTCCGTCAGCTAATATATGTGTAGTGAGATTGGTCATACTCATAGGTAAATCTTTATCTAAAGCTTCATAATTATTATGAGTCAAACCTGCGGGGTCAAATACGATTACCATGCCGGAACCAATTACTTTAAACTCATTATTCTTAATAATTAATCCCGTATCTTCTGCAAGTCCGACACCAATTAGATTAGGAAATCGAGCAACAGCTTCTGCCAAACGACCAAACCTTCCTCTATTTACAAAATGAGAATCAATTATCATGTCAGGAATGTAATTCATACCTTCTCTCATTTTGACTGAACCCTTTACCAAACATTCAATACTACTCCCACCCATAATCATTTCCTTTGACATAGACATAGCACCAGCACTTGTTCCTGAAAGTACTATATTTTCATTTCTCAATCTATCGAAAATTATATCATGTACAGGTGTCTCACCTATTGTGTCGACAATTCTGGATTGATCTCCACCTGTGAAGAAAATACAATCTGCATCTAAAAAGAGTTGCTGAATTGATTTTTTATCACATTGACTGCGTTTACTAATATTTTTAATATTGATATTTGTACAGCCTAATTTTCTTAATGCTTTTTTGTAATTTTTACCTACTTGTCTTGGTATCATTGATGCAGTAGGTATGACTAGAAAGTTTGCATGTTCACCCCCACTCTCCTTAACCACTTGAGATAGAATACCTTCCTTAACAAATTCACTGATCTCTTCACCAGAACCTTTATCTTCATTACCACCTATGGGAATCAATGTACCTTTAAACATTATCGCAATATTAATTTAACGTAAAGAAAATAAATTTTAGATTGATTTGCTTTAGCTTTAGTATATATTCGCGATTTTTATTAAAATTAGCTAATTTAAGACCATGAAAATAGTTGAAATCAAAACCATGAAAGGGCCAAATTATTGGTCAGTTAGAAGACATCATCTCACTGTAATGGTACTGGATTTAGAGGAAATGGAGCAATTTCCTACTAACAAAATAGATGGATTTGGAGAGAGATTAGAAGCTATGTTTCCATCAATGTATTCACATAGATGTTCAATAGGATGTGAAGGAGGATTTTTTCAAAGGGTGAAAGAAGGTACATGGATGGGCCATGTAATTGAACACATTGCATTAGAAATCCAAACACTTGCGGGAATGGATGTTGGTTTTGGAAGAACCAGGACCTATGGTGAAGAAGGAGTATATTTTGTAGTTTTTAATCATATGGTAGGTAAAGTTGGCGAATATGCCGCTAAAGCTTCATTTAGAATAGCTGAGGCATTAATTGCCAATAAAGAATATGATTTAGACGAAGATATCATGAATATGAAAGAAATTCGTCAAAATGAAGGTTTAGGACCATCAACCAGTTCAATCATTAAAGAAGCCGAAGCAAGAGGAATTCCATGGATTAGATTAAATAAATATTCACTTTGCCAACTTGGTTATGGTGCTAATCAGAAAAGAATTCAAGCTACAGTAACAAGTGAAACAAGCAATATTGGTGTTGAAATTGCCTGTGATAAAGAAGAAACAAAAGATTTATTAGAACAAGCTGAAGTTCCTATTCCAAAAGGAGATATTATTAGAACAGAAAGAGGCTTAAAGGAAGCTGTAGACTATGTAGGATTTCCTTTAGTGATAAAACCTGTAAATGGTAATCATGGTCGAGGCATTACTACAAATATCAATTCACTTGATGAAGCTTTAATTGGATTTAAAGAAGCAAAAGAAATTTCAAGATTAGTTATCGTTGAAAAGTACATAACTGGTGAAGATCACAGGCTCTTAGTTATTAACAATAAATTAGTTGCTGCTGCTAAGAGAACTCCTGCACATGTAATTGGCGATGGCAAATCTACCATTCAAGAACTAGTTGACGAAGTTAACAAAGATGAAAGAAGAGGTTATGGACATGAAAAAGTGCTTACAGAAATAGATATTAATTCATTGACTTTGGAAATACTCAAAGAAATGAATATGACTATAGAGTCTGTTCCAAAAAAAGGAGAAATGGTTAAATTAAAAAGTACTGCAAACTTAAGTACTGGAGGAACAGCCGAAGACATCACCGAGCTTATACATCCATATAATGTATTTATGGCGGAAAGAATTTCAAAAATTATTGGTTTAGATATTTGTGGGATTGATATCATGGCTGAAGACCTAACTAAACCCCTTAATAAATCTGGTGGAGCTGTTTTAGAAGTTAATGCAGGCCCAGGTTTTAGGATGCATTTACAACCAACTTCGGGTTTACCAAGAAACGTTGGGGGTCATGTAGTTGATATGCTATTCCCTCCAGGAAGTGATTCTAGAATTCCGATAATTGCTGTTACTGGCACTAATGGGAAAACAACT
>CAZJVX010000137.1:0-4485 GCA_964549345.1 uncultured Flavobacteriales bacterium
TGTGTTTTCCTGTGCGAAGAACACCACACCTTGAAAAAAAATGAAAACCAGTACAAAATGCTTAAAGCTTATCATTGAAGAAAGTTCAATGTTAAAATTAAGATTATTATTTAACGGAAGGAGAAAAGAATGAAGTACTAAAATATTTCTTTTGCAATATTTTTAACGGAAGTTCCTCTCCCCATTGTGTAAAAGTGAATAACCGGGATATCTGCTTTTACAAGCTCTTTACATTGTGCTGTTGTCCATTCAACACCAACTCTGTTTATCTCTTCATCTGTTTTACATTTTTCTAGTTCATTTGAAAATGATTCTGGAAAATTAACATGAAAGAATTTAGGAATAAAAGACAAATGTCTAAGGTTAGTAACGGGTTTAATTCCTGGAATAATGGGGACCTTAATACCTATTTCACGACATTTTTTAACAAAGTCGAAAAACTTATCGTTGTCGTAAAAAAGTTGAGTCACAATAAATTCTGCACCCGCATCTACTTTCTTTTTGAGGTGCTTCATGTCAGTAGACAAGTTCATAGCTTCAAAATGCTTTTCAGGGTATCCTGCTGTACCAATACAAAAATTAGAAGGGCTATTTTTGGTTTCTTCATAAAGATATTGGCCATTATTCATTTCATTGATTTGTTCAATTAAGTTAAGAGCATAAGCATTTCCACCCTCAGTAGGTACAAATGCGGATTCATTTTTCATGGGATCACCGCGCAGGGCTAGGATGTTGTCCACACCTAGAAATTTAAGATCAATAAGTGCACTTTCGGTTTCTTCTTTGGTGAATCCTCCACAAATGATATGTGGTATGGCATCGACTTTATACCTATTCATTAAAGCTGCACATATCCCAACAGTTCCAGGCCTTTTTCGTATAGAAACTTTTTTTAATAATCCATTACCCATTTTCTTGTAATCATATTCTTCACGATGATACGTTACATTAATAAATGGGGGGTTAAATTCCATTAAAGGATCTATTCCTGCGCACAGGTCTTCAATGCCTTTTCCTTTGAGTGGAGGTATAATTTCAAAGGAGAAGATGGTCTTTTTTCTATTGGCTATGTATTCTGTTACCTTCATTATGTAAGTCGACAAATTAACAAGTTAATAAAGTCAATAACAAACGAATATGAATCAAAAAGGTTATTGTTTGTTAAACAAACTTAAATTTCAGGTTGTAGGATGCTAAATATTCAATAGACAGCCGTCTATTATAATTACATATTGTACTACATTTGTGCTGATGAAAAATATTCGAAACTTTTGTATCATAGCCCATATCGATCATGGAAAAAGTACCCTTGCCGATAGGTTGCTTCAAACTACTGGGACGATTTCAGATCGTGAAATGAAAGATCAAGCTCTTGATGATATGGATTTGGAAAGAGAAAGGGGAATTACCATTAAAAGTCATGCCATACAAATGGATTATCATTTTAATGGAGAAGCATATAAGTTGAATTTAATTGATACACCAGGTCACGTTGATTTTTCTTACGAAGTTTCAAGATCTATTGCTGCTTGTGAAGGAGCCTTGTTAATTGTTGATGCTTCTCAAGGTATTGAAGCGCAAACGATTTCAAATTTATATTTAGCGATAGATAATGACTTAGAAATTATACCTGTTTTAAATAAAATGGATCTCCCTGGTGCTATGCCAGAAGAAGTTACCGATCAAATTATTGATTTAATAGGTTGTTCTGCTGATGATGTGATTCCGGCAAGTGGAAAAACAGGACTTGGAGTAGATAATATACTTAGAGCTATTATAGATAAAATTCCATCCCCAAAAGGTACAGACGAGGCACCTTTAGAAGCCATGATATTTGATTCTGTTTTCAATCCATTTAGGGGAATCATTGCTTATTTTAGGGTTTTTAATGGTATCATTAAAAAAGGCCAACAAGTAAAGTTTTTCAATACTGGAAAAACCTATGATGCAGATGAGATAGGGGTTTTAAAGATGGATTTAGATCCAAAGAAAGAATTGGCATCTGGTGACGTTGGATACATCATTAGTGGAATAAAAAAGGCCAACGAAGTAAAGGTTGGTGATACGATAACCTCAACTTCAAATCCATGTATTGATGCAATTAAAGGTTTTGAGGATGTAAAACCTATGGTCTTTGCAGGGATTTACCCCGTTGATACTGAAGATTATGAAGAGCTTAGAGCATCTATGGAGAAGTTGCAATTAAATGATGCTTCTTTGGTGTTTGAGCCGGAATCATCTGCAGCCTTAGGATTTGGTTTTAGGTGCGGATTCTTAGGTATGTTACACATGGAGATTATACAGGAACGGCTTGAAAGAGAGTTTAACATGACTGTGATTACAACGGTACCTAATGTTTCTTATCGAATTTACATGAAAAAGGATTTGGAGGAAATTATTGTGAATAATCCTTCAGAGCTTCCCAATCCTTCTAAGGTGGACTGGATTGAAGAGCCCTACATAAAGTCTCAAGTAATTACTAAATCTGAATTTGTTGGAGCTGTGATGAACCTGTGTATTGAAAAAAGAGGCGAGCTTACCAATCAAGTGTATTTAACTCAAGATAGAGTAGAACTTTCTTTTTTAATGCCACTTTCAGAAATTGTATTTGATTTTTATGATCGGTTAAAATCAGTAAGTAGAGGGTACGCTTCCTTCGATTATGCCCCAACTGATTATAGAAAATCCGATTTAATAAAGCTAGATATACTTTTAAATGCAGAGCAAGTAGATGCGCTTTCTGCGTTGGTACACCGAAGTAATGCGTTTACGTTGGGCAAAAAAATATGTCTTAAGTTAAAAGAATTAATTCCAAGACAACAGTTTGAAATTCCTGTACAAGCTGCAATTGGTGCAAAAATTGTGGCTCGAGAAACCATAAAGGCTCTGCGAAAAGATGTAACTGCCAAATGTTATGGTGGAGATATCACACGAAAAAGAAAGCTGCTTGAAAAGCAAAAAGCAGGCAAAAAGAGAATGAGACAAGTAGGTAGGGTTGAGGTTCCTCAAGAGGCCTTTTTAGCGGTGTTAAAGTTGGATTAGAAAAACGCTCTTAATTGTATTCCACCCGTATGAATGGTTCTTACATCACTTGACTTTCTTCCATTGTAATTTAATGTGAGTTGAATATTGTTGGCCATTTTTCGTTGTAAATTAAGTTGCCAAGTAAAGTTATTACCAGGTTGTAATCCCTCTAACATTTCATATCCAATGGTACTGTTACTATTTCCATTATAATTTATATTCACAATATTAATAGAAGCATTAATTAGACCGCTTGTTTTTTTACTTTTTCTAAGGTTAATGCCTATTTGGGTCAGATATGCCTTTTCATTTCCAAAATTTTCATCATTGATTTTTTCGTTATAACGCCCCTCAATTCCTATTCTAAACAACGTGCTTGGTTGATATGACAATTGATGTTTATTTTCATTTTCAATGATGAAGAAATTTCGAGAACTAGCGTAAGTTGATGTATTTTGTTTTGCATGAAAATTCAGTTCAGAATTTAGCATAAAGAGTTTATTAAGATTCCACCTTAGCTTCACCTGCTCCTTAGCAGTTGATCTAAAATCTGTCCCATTTATGAGAAGCATTTTATTGGCAAATAATTGTTTGGTATATTCAATGCTGTATTTTGGATTAGATCTATTGAAAAATAAACTGTTACGTAATGAATTTGACATTTGTTGTATAATGGGATTATCCACGTTTACAAAAGGGTTTATTAGCGTATTTAATTCTAGATCATTTAATTTCTTTTGAGTGTTTATGGCTGTCTGATTATAGAATTTACTTAGAAACTTTCCAATTACACTTTCTCCTTTAATAATCCTTTTTAAATTAATATTTAGGTTCTGATTATATTGGAATTGATAGATTTTAATATAATTATTATTCGGAGTATATACCTTTATATAAGATGCTTGATCACTGAAAATAGCAATTTCAAATTCGTTGAGTTCTTTAATGTTATTTTCATTATAATCAATCCAAGTATACACACCTTGTCCAGCAGGTACTTCTATGTATATAAATTCTTTTTGAAGTTCTAGTCCTGAACCAAGTTCTAAAAATGAGTTTGTATATATGCCCCCTTTAAGCAGTTTTAACTGATAATTAATTCTACTTGTTAATGAATTTTCTGGTGCAATATTAGTTAATGTAGTGTCTGTTATAGTGAGGGATCTTAGAGCTAAATTGTATTTTAATTTGAACTTTTCATTGTTTTTTAAATCAACTAGAATCCCAGGGCTAACGGCATGAGTGGCTTTTACTAAATTAGCTCTCTTTTGAAACCAATCGTATCTTTCTTGGTAATAAAACTGTAATTTATTAGATGAAGAATCTCCTTTTTCTAGATAAACTTTCCAATCATAAAATCGATAACTAGCCTGACTTAATGTATCTCCTTCAAAAAATTGGTTTTCTTCATTAATATCCTTAAAGCCAAGTTTAAATTTATGGATTGGTATATATATATCC
>CAZJVX010000138.1:0-4485 GCA_964549345.1 uncultured Flavobacteriales bacterium
TGAGAATTCAAACCATATATATCATCATATTTGCGATCTTACTTTTTACTTCTCCATTTTTTGCATTTATTCAATTTGATGTAAAACATACTGTAGTTCAGAATGATTTAAATTTGAATATTGACTCTGGTAATGTAAAAAGTGATTTAAATGAAGATGAAAAGCTTTATGTAGAACTGAAACAGATGTCTTTTCTTCCAACAGGATTGAAGGGGGATAAAATTATTTTACCCTCTGATTATACTTTTCCAAAGTACATAATATTGGGATACCTTGTTGCAGTATCTTTTTCAATTCTTATGCTAGTCAATTTTAAAAATCGGAGTAAGCAATTGCGATTTGGGAAGCTACTTTATTTGATAGTATTTCTTACGATGTCCTACATGATAGTGGAATCGTACAATATGAAATTAGTATTAGGTGACCAAGAAAATGTCGAAGTACAAAACCAAGTGTACCACGTAGGTTTTTATATGTTAATCTCATCCATTCCTTTCCTTTTTTTAGCTAACCGTGGTATTAAAAAAGATGACGATCTTGTTAAATCATTGGATAGGTTAAGGTGATTTAGCGAGTTCCTAATTCAACAACTTCAAGATTTTGTATTTTATGTTTAGTTAATTCAAACCTAACTAATGTTCTTACTCTATGAAATCCTTTATTCCCAGCAGCACCAGGATTAATAAACAACAACTGATTTTGATTATCATGCATGATTTTACAAATATGTGAGTGACCACAGATAAATACATTCGGATTGTGCTGTTTTATCTTAAGTCTGCTGATCTTATTGTACGCGAATGGTTTCCCTCCGATATGGGTCATTAGGATTTTATTTTCGCCATATGTTATAACAACATCTTCTCTGTATTCAGCTCTGATAATATGATTATCAATATTACCAAATACTGCTCTTACGGTTGTGATTTCGCTCAGTTTGTCTATTATACTTATATCACCAATATCTCCTGCATGCCATATCTCATCACAATCCTTAAAGTATTTATGGAATTTGTCATCCCAAAAACTATGCGTATCTGAAAGAAGTCCTATTTTGAGCATATATCGTTACACAATTATTTTTTGGATTAAAAATCAAGTACTTTTAGTGTATGTTTTTTAGAAATATATTCTTTTTGTTTTTTAGTGTTCAGTTATCTTTAAGCAGCTGCATAAATGCAAATGAATATAATGTAAATCCTACAATTATGAGTAAAGAAACAAATTTAGATACCATTGTTTTTGGTGCTGGTTGTTTTTGGTGTGTTGAAGCTGTATTTCAACGACTAAATGGAGTTTTAAAGGTAACACCGGGTTACAGTGGGGGTTTTTCGAAAACCCCAACATACAAAGAAGTTTGTAATGGAACAACAGGACATGCGGAAGTGGCAAAAATAGTTTTTGATCCCTCTCTAATTTCATTAAAAAAGCTAGTTGAGGTTTTTTTTATGACTCACGATCCAACAACGTTAAATCGACAAGGAAATGATGTAGGAACCCAATACAGATCTTGTGTTTTTTGTCTAAATCAAGATCAATTCGAAGTGGTTAGTTCCATAAAAGACAAATTGGATGAATCCCGAATATGGCCAAAACCCATTGTAACAGAACTAGCATTGTTGGAACAATTTTATGAGGCTGAAAATTATCATCACAATTATTACAACAACAATAAAAATCAAGGGTATTGTAAATATATAATACAGCCAAAACTGGAAAAGTTTAAAAAGGTGTTTTCCGATGAAATAAAATTGAAATAAGTTTATATTTGACCTATCAATATCAATTTGATGGGTAAGATTAAACTAATAGAAAATAGCTCTGAAATTGGTGCAGGAACAAGAGGTTCTTCGCTAGGCTTAGCTGCCCTAAAGGTTGCCGATTTTAATCTAGGTACTGGGTTTTTTAAAAAAAACAAAGATGCTTTTGTAGTTAAAAATGAGAACGATTCCTTACAGAAACCTTCACCATTTTTAAAGGCTAAATATATTGATCAAATTTTTCATGTTTGTGAAAATATTTCTACACAAGTTAATAATGCATTCCAAAAAAACAGTTTTCCAATTCTGCTCTCTGGTGACCACTCCAGTGCAATTGGAACAATTTCAGGCATAAAAGCAGCTAACCCGTCCGCAAGAATAGGTGTGATTTGGATAGATGCTCACGCAGATCTCCATACTCCATTTACTACTCCCTCTGGAAATGTTCATGGTATGTCATTGATGGCGGCATTAAATTTCGATAATCTGGAAAGAAGAATTCATGAAATCGATCATGCTACACAACAACAATGGGATAAAATTAAAAAAATGGGTAATATTTATCCGAAGATTACAACCGATGATATAGTATTCATTGGATTGAGATCGTCAGAGGACCCAGAAGACTATTTTATTATTGAAAATAATATAAAAAGAATTGGTGTAGAAGAGGTGAGGAGAAGAGGATATGAAAAAATTTCGTTTGAAGTTCTTGAGTATTTAGATGCTTGTGACTTAATATATGTCTCATTTGATGTGGATAGTTTAGATTGTGATTTAATTTCTTATGGAACAGGAACTCCAGTCCCAAATGGACTAACTGAGCAGGAAGCAGGAGGATTAATAAATGGATTTTTAATATCTAAAAAAACAGCTTGCTTTGAAATCGTTGAAATAAATCCATGCTTAGATAACAAACAAAACAAAATGGCAGAAACTGCCCTCAGAATATTAGATAGAGCTAGCTCAATCATTGAAAAAAGAGGATAATGAATACAGTTGAAGTTATCTATGAAAATATAAAAAAGGAAGTGGTACGTATTTATGAAGAACCTGCCTTGTCAAAACGTTTGGTTATTCAAGAAACAAAAAAAGAACACGAAGGAGATATTACATTAATTACGTTTCCCTTACTAAAAGTCAGTAAGAAGAATCCTACTCAAACTGCTCAAGAGATTGGAGAAATCTTGATGAATAAACATACTTGTTTTGAATCTTTTAATGTGGTGAGTGGATTTTTAAATTTAGTCCTTAGGCCTGAGGTATGGATCAATCAGTTAAGTTATTTATATAATTTAGAATCTATTGGTATTTCGTGTGAAAGTTCTGGTAAATTATTTATGGTAGAATATTCTTCACCTAATACCAATAAGCCTCTTCATTTGGGCCATCTAAGAAATATTTTTCTCGGAGATGCGGTAGTTTCTCTACTTAAATCAGTTGGTCATAAAGTTGTTAGAACCCAAATTATTAATGACAGGGGAATCCACATTTGTAAGTCTATGGTGGCCTGGATTCAGTTAGGTAACGGTGAAACTCCAGAAATTTCTGGTCTTAAGGGAGACCACCTTGTGGGTAAATATTATGTGTTATTTGATAAAACATATAAAAATCAAGTGGCCTCTCTGATTTCGTCAGGAATGAATGAGGAGGAAGCCAAAAATAGTGCACAGATTTTGAAGGATGCACAAGATATGTTAATTAAATGGGAACAAAATGATCCAGAAGTAATCTCATTATGGGAAAAAATGAACGAATGGGTGTATAATGGTTTTGAACGTACATACCAATCATTAAATATCAGTTTTGATCATCTTTATTATGAATCAAACACATATAAGGTTGGTAAAGATGAAGTTGAAAACGGGCTTGCAGAAAAGAAATTTTATAAAAAAGAAGATCAGTCTATTTGGTGTGATCTTTCATCTTATAAACTGGATGATAAATTATTGATTAGATCTGATGGTACATCCGTATACATGACCCAAGATATTGGTACTGCTATTCAAAGATTTAGGGACTATCCATCCCTTTCTGGGGTGGTTTACACCGTAGGTAACGAGCAAAATCATCATTTTAACGTACTTTTTAAAATACTTCAAAAATTAGATTTTGAGTGGGCAAAGCAGTGTCATCATCTCTCTTACGGAATGGTTGAGTTGCCAGAAGGTAAAATGAAATCTAGGGAAGGCACCGTTGTGGATGCAGATGATTTGCTTTCCTCTGTAATTGATGAGGCCAAAAAATTAACACTAGAGCGAGGTCATTTAGAAGGAATGAATAATGAGGAAATAGATGACTTGTGTCGTAAGATTGGTCTTGGTGGATTAAAATACTTTTTACTAAAAGTAGATCCTAAAAAGAAAATGTCTTTTAACCCCATAGAATCCATTGATTTAAATGGTCATACTGGTCCATTTATTCAATATGGATATGCTCGAATTTGCAGTTTGCTTGATAAAGTTGATGACTATGCCGATTTTAAAAATGGTAATGTACAAATTAGCAATAAAGAGTTAGATGTTATTAAAACAATTAATCATTTTAAGGAAATCGTTCAGTTGGCTGCTAAGGATTTATCACCAGCAATACTAGCTAACTATCTTTTTTCATTAGTGAAAACTTACAACTCATTTTATCAAGACTTTCCAATATTAAAAGAATCAAATGTTGATAGTAAATCTTTTCGATTATGTCTATCGTCACTTACAGCTAGAGTCCTAAA
>CAZJVX010000139.1:0-4018 GCA_964549345.1 uncultured Flavobacteriales bacterium
ATACTATAGAAGAATTTGGTAATGCTATAAGAAATAAATTTGGTGCCGATAATACTATTTCTAATATTATGTTGGGTGAAATGTTTTTGGCTACATACCCAGTATATTCATGTAAGATTAAAAAATCAAAAAATCATATTTCTCAAAAAAGTTGTGGTTGTTGTTAACAATCTAATTTAGGGTTAATAGTATAAAGGTTATTAATAAAGTTCGAAATAAGGACACTTAGGTTCACCAAAGCGGAATTCATCTCGTTTTGAGACAGCGTTCCGCTTTTTTAATTCTCATTACCGCTCAATCATTGTAGATAATTTATCGACAGCCATTTTTATATTATTATAAACCTCATCGACTTTTGCATTCATCATGTAACAAGGTGCTGATATAATTTTTAAATCCTCGTCAACACAAATTTCTTTAATAGTTTTATTGTGGACCTCCGATCCAATAGATGAAATTGCTCCATTTATTTCTGAAATATTGTATTCTGATATTCCATTTACTGATCCAACTGTTAATATAGGTTTGTACGTTGTTTTTTCTAAGGACTTGGCAATTAGAGTTGGCGATATGCAAAGAGATACTATTGGTTTTTTATTTTCAATACAATGTAAAATCAAATCTTTAACTTCTTTCATTACAGAACCATTTGGACCTGTAAATGCCCAGTCACTTAAGTTTTTAGCAGCTCCGAAACCTCCAGGAATTAAAAGAGAAGAGATATCATTTTTATCCAATTTAGATATTGAAATAATATTACCTCTTGCTATTCTTGAAGATTCAACTAACACATTTCTTTTCTCATTGATTTCATCACCATTTAAATGATTAATTACGTGATATTGATTTATATTAGGAGCTGTGCATATATAATCTATGTTGTTCTGTGATAGTGCCAATATTGCAAAAACAGACTCCTGAATTTCAACCCCGTCATAGACTCCACATCCAGATAATAAAACTGCAGTTTTCATAATAAATTTTTTGAGCTAATTATTTGTTTTGATTACTAATGTCTCCGCGATATTATAGTGTAAACATTTATTTTTTTTACCTTATAAAAAATTTATTCGCGTCACAATTATACTCAAAATTTATTAATGAATTTTAGTTTTGAATTGGTAATTCTAGACATTATTGTCGATGTAATTTCAATCGTTGGCTTTATAAACGCTAAATAAAAAAGTTCGAAATAAGGACGCTTAGGTCCACTAAAAGTACACCCAATCACTGAGTGATTTTTATTTTTTTAATCTCTATTTAAAATCTTATTTCAAAATAATTATAATTTAAAATGATTCTAAATAAGAAAAAACGATTATTTTTGGCACATTATGAAAGAAAAAATTTTGTTCTCAATTTTAGTAGTTTTTCTACTATCCTGTAAAAAAGAAGATGATCAATCCGGATACAATTGTAGCTCAGGAAATTGTGTTGAAGTTCAAGGAGGTATATATACTACCTATGAAAATTGTATAGCTTCTTGTAATAATAATAATAATAATAATAACAGTAATGGATATAATTGTATTGAAGGAAACTGTGTTCAAGAAAACAGTGGTATTTACTCAACATTAGCAGGATGCTTAAGCGTATGTTCCAATAATAATGGAAATGGTTCCGGGTCAGGAAGTGGTTCCGGATCAGGAAGTGGTTCCGGATCATCAGTTTCATATAATTGTTTGAACGAATCTTGTGTAGATCCTCTTGATGGAACAGGAATTTATTCTAATCTAAACGACTGTTTAGATAATTGTTCAAATTCTAATGGCTGTTCAAATAGTTTTACCATTAACAACACAAATGAAAAATCTTTAGGTAATGGACCAAGTGAAATTATAAATTTTGGTAATATATGGCAAAACGGAACCACAAATTTTGAAATAAGAATGTTTACATCAGATGTCACTGGTAATGCTAACGGCCCTTCATATAGTGGCTATGGAGATATGATTATTTTAGAACTGCATTCAAATGGTACACCTGATGGAACGTATTCATTTTATTCATATGATTTTTTCCCTAGTAATCCACCAATTAATTCATGTACACCAAAATATCTTATCAATCAAAATATGAGTTCGTACTCCAATAAAATGGTTTTCCCTAATGATGCGACCTCATCAAACTTGATTACAGTTACGAATAACGGCGGAAATAATTATACTGTTGAATTTGAATTTAATAGTACAGATGGTACATTTGAAGGATGCTACTCAGGACCACTAACTTATTGGAATACATCTGGTGGTAGTGGTAGTGGTAGTGGTAGTGGTAGTGGTAGTGGTAGTGGACTATATCTTTTTGACAATAACTATGTAAATCCTAAAACCTGGTAATTTTAAAAAAATTATGTTTCTAATAACTGGAGGTGCAGGATTTATAGGCTTTCATTTAACTAAAAAATTATTAAAAAATGGCCATAAGGTTCATATTATTGATAATATGAATGATTTCAACTATGACAGCAAGATTAAATACAATAGGCTTGATATTTTAAAGAATAATCCAAACAGTAAATTACTATCATTTTCAAAAGTTGATATTTTAGACAAAAAAAATATACAAAAACTTTTTAAAGGAGTTGATACAGTTATTCATTTGGCTGCACATGCAGGAATAAGAAAAAGTAGTAATTATCCGCAAGAGTACATCAAAAATAATGTTATTGGTTTTGGAAATATTCTGGAAAATTGTAAAAAATATAAAATTAATAAATGTTTTTATGCAAGTAGCTCAAGTGTCTATAATGATACATCTAATAATATCTTAACAAATGAATTTGATAAATCTGAAAATCCTAAAAATATATATGCATTCACAAAAAAATCTAACGAACTATTAGCTCAATCTTATAGCTACTTGTATGGAATAAAAACTTGTGGCTTTAGATTCTTTTCAGTTTATGGTACATACGGAAGACCTGACATGTCATATTATAAATTTACTAATTCAATACTGAACGACAATATAATTTTATTAAGCGGGACAGGTAATCAGACTAGAGATTTTACACATATTGATGATGTAGTAAATGCTGTAAATAAAATAATTGTATCAGATATTGATTTTCAAAATCAACTAATAAATTTAGGAAGTGAATGTCCTATAAAAATAATTGATCTCATTAAAATTTTAGAGAAGAAATGTAATAAAAAAGCGAAAATTAAATTTGATAAAATTTATAACGAAGAGGTTGAACATACAGGCTCGAATTCATCTATGGCAAAAGAAAAATATAATATAACATTTGATCAAAATATTTCAAGCGGTATGCAAGAATTTATTAATTGGTTTAAAAAAAATAGTGTTTAATTTATATGTTTGATCTTGAAATAATACTCAAATTTTTATTTGCAGGAGTTATTGGAGTAACAACTAATTTTACAGTCACCGCACTTCTAAAAGAATATTTTAAAATAAATAAATTTTATTCAAACTCAACAGGATTACTTTTTGCTTTATCTCTAAATTTTATTTTAAATAAAACGTTAACTTTTGATGTAAATTATCAAAATTATTTGAAGCCAATTATTAGTTTTATGACAATTTCACTGATTAGCGTATATATAAATCATAAAATTGTATTTTTATGCAATCAAAAACTAAAAATTAATTTTTACCTAGCTAAATCTTTTGCAGTTATGGTTTTATTTTTTTGGAATTTTATTTTACATTCTTTAATTACTTTTAATAACAATATTTTTCAATGAAAAACATACATTTAATATTATTTATTTTTTTAGCCTTTATTTTTACTAAATGCAATAATGATACAAATATATTTTTAGCTTCATATGATTGTGTACAAGGGGAATGCGTTGATCCTGGAAATGGATCTGGAGCGTACAATCAACTATCTGCATGCGTTGATGCGTGTAATTCTGTAGGAGGTAATGGATCCGGTTCTGGAAATGGTAATGGATCAGGTTCTGGAAGTGGTAATGGATCCGGTTCTGGAAGTGGATCCGGTTCTGGAAGTGGATCCGGTTCTGGAAGTGGATCCGGTTCTGGAAGT
>CAZJVX010000139.1:4118-4475 GCA_964549345.1 uncultured Flavobacteriales bacterium
GGAGTTTCATTTAATTGTCTAAATGACTTATGTGTTGATCCAGGTGACGGTTCTGGAATTTATCAAAGTCTAAGTGATTGTGAATCAAATTGCGGTGATGATATATTACCATCTTGGGATTGTATTAATGGTGCCTGTATTGACCCGGGAGATGGCACAGGCGCGTACGCCATACAACAAAATTGTGTTATAGTTTGTGGAAATAATAATATGTCATGGAATTGTTTAAATGGTGCTTGTATTGACCCTGGAGATGGTTCTGGATTTTTTCTATCGTATGGTGACTGTATAAGCTTTTGCTCATCAGGATCTGGCTCAGGATCTGGCTCAGGATCTGGCTCAGGATCTGGCTCAGGA
>CAZJVX010000140.1:0-4453 GCA_964549345.1 uncultured Flavobacteriales bacterium
GATAGCGTGATACAATTGAATTTAACTATAATACCTCCAACACAAGGAGACACAAGTGAAATAACAGCATGCGATAGTTATACATGGCACTCCAACTCTATTAGTACAAGTGGAATTTATAATGATACACTAACAAGTCAAATAGGTTGTGACAGCATTTCAACGCTACTACTTACTATTAATTCCAGTTATTCAAACACCTCAACTATCGCTGCTTGCAACCAATTCTCATGGGAAGGAAACTCCTACTCTTCTTCCGGAATTTATCAAGCTAATTACACTACAACTCACGGATGTGACAGTATCCTTTATCTTGATCTTACCATCAACTCCTCCTTTGCAGATACTACTTCACAATCACAATGTGATCAATACATTTGGAATGGTCAAACCTATTCTAATTCTGGTATTTATGTTGACTCTAGTGTTAATATTGTGGGTTGTGATAGCCTAAACTACCTCAACCTATCTATCTATCCAAGTTATGTAGACACCCTATTTAAAGCCGTTTGCGACTCCTTTGTTTGGAATAATAACACCTACAACAATTCTGGAACCTATACGGATACGTTAAGTTCTATTCATTCCTGTGATAGTGTGGTAACCTATGAACTCAACGTTAATCGTCAAATGGGCAGTCCAGTAACCTTACAACTACTCTTAGATGACTATTGCCGTGAAACAAGGTGGACCATGAAAGACAGTCAAGACTCAATATGGTATGCTGGCGGACCTTATGACTGCATCCCCAATGGAGGTGGAAACCAAGCTAATGACACTATTATTCAAGACATCTACATCGATGCTAATGAATGTTACACATTTGAGCTCATCGATGATTATGGTGATGGAATGAGTGCTTCAACCTATGGAGGTACCGATGGAGAATGGGTACTAACAGATTACAATGGGGTTACGCTTATGCAAGGACAAGGTAACTTTGGAAGTAGTATAACGGCAGATGTACATATCATTACTGCTATCCCTTCTAACCTAGTAAATCAAAGCAAACCAAATGTAGCTGTTTCGATATATCCTAATCCATTTATTGGTGAAACTCAAGTAGCTGTAGATAAGCAGTTAAATCAATTTAATTACCAAATTCTTGACGCACAGGGTAGAATCGTATTAAATGGTCAAGCAAAACAAAATCCGTTTACGCTCTACAGCGAAAATCTATCCACCGGAATCTATTGGCTGAAAATTTTAAATGTGCCTGAATTTACACCACATAAATTAATTGTAAATTAGCATTTGAATTTCAAACATGATCAAATGATAATCAGGTTATTTAGCTTCTTAGTATCTATATTATTTTTTTTCACACTATCGTACTCTCAAAATCACGAAAAGTGCGGTTTTGATCACAAACACAATGATCTTTTGCAAAATGTAGCCTATAAAAATTTAATTGAAAAAAGTGAAGCAGAAATCAAGCAGTACCGTTTAAGCCAAAATAAATCATCTCAAATTTACAACATACCAGTTGTAGTACATGTACTTCATAAAGGAGAAGCCGTAGGTACAGGAACTAATATTTCTGATGCACAAATTAACAGTGCTATTTCACATTTAAATCAAGTTTACCGAGGACAGACAGCAAATAGTCCTGTAGATTTTGGGATCCAATTTTCATTAGCACAGCAGGATCCAAATTGTAATACTTCAAATGGGATAAACAGAGTTAATGCATCAGGAATACCAAACTATTCTTCAGGTGGTGTAGATTATTACGGAGATGGTGGTGAAGCTGATGAAAATGATTTAAAAGATTTAAGTAAATGGCCAGTTTCTGATTATTTTAATATTTGGATAGTTTCAGAAATTGAAAACAATAACGGAGGTGCGGGAGTACAGGGTTATGCAAACTTCTTTACTGGATCAAATATCTATGAAGGTTCTATGATGATGGCCAATGTGTTTGGCTATGATCCAACCTCTGCAAATGGCTCCTTTAATTTAAAATTTCCAAGAGATAACGGAACTGTTGTGCATGAGTTTGGTCATTACTTGCATTTATACCATACATTTCAAGGAGATGATGATGCAGACCAAAATGGAATTGGAGATAATTGTCCGGGAGACGTAACTGTTGGGGTTGACAGCGATGGATGTGCAGACACAGAAATACATAAAAGACACACTAGTCAATGTAAAACTGGACAAAATAATGATTGTACAGGTGCCATTTTTGGAAATAATGTAGCATTAAATTTCATGTCCTATGCCAGTTGTCAAGACAGACTTACCAACGATCAAAAAACACGTGCTAGGGGTATGCTATCTTCTTCTGGACTTAGCCTTGTTTATTCAATTGGAGATGAAAGTCCTAATCCTGGAAGCGGAATAGTAAGCGCTGCAACATGTAGTCCACAAACAGATGCATTTGGTCTCAGTGGCGGGTATGCAGGTATAATGAAATTGACCATTTTAAACACTTTCTCGAGTGTTACATCCAATGCTCAAAATGACGGAGGATATTTGGATTTTTCTAATGAATGCCTCAAAACTATTAATCTATATGAAGATAGTTCATACACGTTTGAAGTAGAAACCTGGTACAATGCACACAACGTAAAAGGATATATAGACTTTAATAACGATGGTGATTTTTTAGACCCCAATGAGGAAATTTTAAATTTAAACATCCCTAGTAATCAAAATCCACCTTACAGAAGTTCAAGTCAAGTAAGCTACACTATACCTTCTGTAAACACCAACTCAATTCTTGGAGGTACTAAATTAAGGCTAAGATTAAATGCAGATATTGGTGTTGTTTCGAACGCATGTGAAGCGCCTTATCATGGGCAAGTAGAAGATTATGCCATAATCATAAACCAAGTTAACGCGATTCCACCAGTGACTAATAATATTAGTGCAAACTTTTGTGCAGGCAGCAGCTATAATTTTAATGGAACATCGCTGAACTCAGCTGGTACTTTTAGAGACACCATAAGCAATGGAGCAGCATCTGGTGGGGATAGTATAATTGTACTCACTTTAAATCAATATCCTGAAATGTCCCTTAACGGAGCCAACAGTACAACCACTTGTTCAAATGGGAGCGATGGCAATTTAAATTTAACGGTAACCAATGGATCAGGACCATATACATTTGATTGGGATAATGATGGTACAGGAGATAATGATGATACTGAGGATTTAAATAATCTAGTTGCTGGAAATTATTGTGTTACGGTAACTGATCAAAATTTATGTACCAAAAACAATTGTTTTGTAGTAAGTTCACCAGCGGCTATAACCAATACCGTTTCAGAAACCGTGTGCAATGGAGGAAGTTTCAACTACAATGGAACGATTTATAATAGTGGGAACACCAGTGGAATTCATAATTTAATTACAACAAATGGATGTGATAGTACTGTTACATTTAATCTAAATGTAAATCCACCAATTTCCGGTTCAGAAAATGTAACCACCTGTAATAATTATTCTTGGAACGGGAATGTATATAATTCTTCTGGAAGCTACAATGAAACATTAACTGCGTCTAATGGATGTGATAGCGTAGCCACATTAAATCTTACTATTTCCAATGCCATAAATAACACGGAAAATGTGACCACATGTAACTCATACAATTTTAATGGAACCTTGTTAAACACCTCTGGAACATACAAGGATACCATTGTTACGTTAAGTGGTTGCGATAGTATTGTAACGCTAAATCTTACAATAAACTCTACCATTAATCAAACTGAAAACATCACTAATTGTGGTGATTACACATGGAATGGAAATTCATACAACAGCTCTGGAACATATCGTGATACCCTGCAAACAATAAATGGTTGTGATAGTGTGGTCACGTTAAACTTAATTATAAATACTTTAGGCGCATCAAACCAAAACATCACATCGTGTGGAAATTATCAATGGAATGGAAATGTATACAACAGCTCTGGAACATATCGTGATACATTGCAAACATCAAATGGATGTGATAGTGTGATTACGCTAAATTTAAGTGTAAATAATAATGCTAACACTTCAGAAAACATTACATCATGTGGATCATACACATGGCATAACAGCATTTATAATTCTAGTGGAGTTTACATAGATACATTACAAGCAAATAATGGGTGTGACAGTATAACTACTTTAAATTTAACCATCACTTCTTCCATTAATACTTCTGAAAGTGCAACCTCCTGTGGATCGTATTTTTGGCATAACAATAATTATACAGCCAGTGGATTATATGATGACACACTACAGACCATCAATGGGTGTGATAGTATTATTACACTAAATTTAACGGTAAATCCGATATTTAACTTGTCAGATACCCTTGAGTCATGCGATCAATATAGTTGGAATAATAACTTATACTCATCATCAGGATATTTTGTGGACTCGTCAGTAACCATGGAGGGTTGTGACAGCATTTCAACGCTACTACTTACTATTAATTCCAGTTATTCAAACA
>CAZJVX010000141.1:0-4416 GCA_964549345.1 uncultured Flavobacteriales bacterium
TACAGGCCAGTATAAACGTATTGATTTCCATAAAAATACAGATCTTGTCCTTCCTAAGAATGGATTTGTATACTTTCAAATTGATACGTTGACAAACCAAGGATTTTCTTTATTCAACTTCAATCCATATTTCCCTTATTTAAAGGATCCCGAACAGTTAATAGCACCGTTACGTTTTTTATGTACCAAAAAGGAATTTAAAAAAATAGCGAATGGTTCAGATCCAAAAAATATAGTTGACCAGTTTTGGCTTTCCAAAACTTCCTCGATGGAGAGAGCGAGGAATCTCATCAAGACATACTATTCAAGAGTAGAAAAAGCTAATGAAATGTTTACTTCTCATCTTGAGGGATGGAAAACAGATAGAGGGATGATTAGTATTATTTTTGGTCCCCCCAGTTATGTAAGAAAAACAAAAAATGCAGAAATATGGTATTATGGTCAACAAAGTAATTCAAATTTAAATGCATACAATTCCCTAAATGATCCCATGAGGATTCAATCATCCGGATTAAAATTTACTTTTGATAAAGTATCAAACCCCTTTTCAATGAATGATTACGAATTAGATAGAAATTATTCTTATAAATCGTCCTGGTATAGAGCTGTTGAGTCATGGAGAAAAGGTAAAGTATACATTGTACAATGAAAAAAGAAATGACAAAAGACTTCATTTACGGTATAAGATCCGTTTTAGAAGCGATATCAGAGGGGAAAACCATTAATAAAGTTCTTGTTCAGCAAGGTGCAAAAGGAGATCTATTTGGGGAGTTAATGGATATACTTAAGAGAGAAAAAATCGTATTTCAACGTGTTCCGATACAAAAGTTAAATCATATGGTGAAGAAAAATCACCAGGGTGTAATTGCTATGATTTCCCCCTTGCCTTATCATGAGCTAGATCATATTATTCAGCAAATATATGAGAGTGGAAAAGATCCTTTTGTATTAATGTTAGATCGTGTGAAGGATGTTAGAAATTTTGGAGCCATTTGCCGAACGGCTGAATGTTTTGGTGTTAATGCAATTGTTATTCCTTCTAAAGAGTCAGCATTAATTACTAATGATGCAATTAAAACATCTGCTGGAGCATTGTATAAAATCCCAGTTTGTAAAGTTCATAATTTACAATGGGCTTCTGAGTTTCTCCAAGGATCAGGGCTTCATATATTTTCCATATCTGAAAAGGGTGAAAAGTCGATCTATGAATATAGATTTAGCGGCCCAAAAGCTTTAATAATGGGTAGTGAGCAAGATGGTATAAGTAAAAATTTACTTCAGCTATCAAATGAAGTATTTAAAGTACCAATGAAAGGTACAATTGATTCTCTGAACGTTTCTGTTGCCACTGCCATTGCATTGTACGAAATGGGAAGAACAATTAATTAACAATATTAAACCCCAATTTTTTTAAATCATCCCAAAATAAGGGGTAAGACTTGTTAACCACCAAACTGTCTTTAAAGAAAATACTACCTTCCGTTTTAATAGCCAAAGGAGCAATACTCATGGGAATTCGATGGTCGTTGTGATCGTCAATCACCATACCATTGTATTTAATAAGCTGATTTTTGGGCACGTAGATAGAATGATCACTTATTTCACATTCTACATTAAATTTAGAGAGTTCTTTTTTAATGGACACTAGACGATTAGATTCTTTTATTTTTAGACTTTCTAGCCCTGATAGATATACTTCAACACCTAACCCTGCGCATGAAACAACATAGGGTAGAGCAAGATCTGGAAAATCACTAAGGTTGAATTCTACTTTTGTACTTACTTGACTATTTTTTTTTATCGTTATGCCCCCTTTGTGAAAAGAAGTTTCAACCCCTAGGTGACTGTATAATTCGCTGACGTAAAAATCACCTTGAACCGATTTTGAATATAAGTTCGGGATTTCAATTTTTGATTCGGTAGAAAGTGAAGCTAAGCTATAAATGAAAGAGGAACTACTCCAATCGTTTTCGGCATCTAAATTTCTTGTAGAATAGGCTTGATGTTCAACATGAATAGTGTTTTTGTCCCAGGTATACTCAATGCCCATTTCTTGCATAAGACTAAGCGTCATTTTAATGTAAGGTGTTGATAAAATGGGGTCTATTATATGTAACGATAAACCGTTTTTTAATTTGGGTGCAATTAGTAGTAATGCCGATATAAATTGACTACTTATATTTCCAGGAATAGTTAGTTCTCCTCCTTGAATAGTTTCATTTCCAAGAATTTCAATTGGTGGGAATCCCTCATTTTCTAGATATCGTATTTCAATTCCTAATTTACGTATGCAGTCTACTAATGGTTTGATGGGTCTTTGATGCATTCTCTCACTTCCAAATACACGAAATGTTCCATTAATTGTAGATAAATATGCTGTTAAAAATCGTAATGTGGTTCCAGCATGATGACAATTAATTTCGTTTGGTAAGGAAGTATTTGATAATATTTGATTTAGAATTCGGGTATCATCTGATTCTGATAAATTGTATAGCTCGAATGAGCTGTTTGAAATAGCTTTTATCATTAGCAATCGATTGCTAATACTTTTTGAGGCAGATAATTGAACACAACCTTCTATTCTGTTTGACGATGTATTGATTTTAACCATTAACTTTAAATTCCTTAAGTATGGATTTAACTTCAATTATATTTATTTCTACATCTGTTATCACCTCACCTATTTTTTTTGGAAGAGAGAAATTAATTAAAGAATGATTGTTTTTTTTGTCATGTGCCATAAATCCAAATACTGATTTTTCATCAATATTAAAACTTAGATGCGGTTTAAAAAATACATTTAATTTATGGCTAATTTCCATATATGTCTCTAGAGAGCAAAGGTTAAGTTTGTAGGACAAAAAAGACTCTGCAATCATACCAAATGCCACTGCAAATCCATGAAGAGTAGGTTTTTCGCTAAGTAAAAGTGCTGATTCAATGGCATGTCCAACGGTATGTCCAAAATTTAATTTCTTTCTTTCTCCTTCTTCCATTGGATCGGCTTTAACTACTTTCATTTTTAAATTTGAAGAACGTGGAATTAGGTATTCGTAATCCAAAGAATCTATGTGCTGATTAGCAAGGTGTTCCCATAGTTTATGATCCCCGATAATGGCATGCTTAAAGACTTCTGCCATTCCTGATATTATTTCTTTTTGGCTTAATGTACTTAGAAATTGATGGTCACAAAAAATAGTTCTTGGATGATTAAATGTGCCAATATTATTTTTAAGGTTTTTAAAATTTAAACCTGTTTTTCCTCCAATAGATGCATCTACCATGGCTAATAATGTAGTAGGTAAAAGATGAAATGAAATACCTCTTTTAAAAGTAGAAATGGCAAATGCCGCTAAATCACAAATCACTCCACCGCCTATAATATACACTTCATCATTTCTGTTTGCTAGTTTTTGATTTAGAAAATTCCAAATTAGATCAACTTGCTTGAAATTTTTATTGTGTTCACCGGCTTTTAAAACCAGAACGAAGGCAGTCTTAAATGTAGAAACTTGAATATGTGAGAGCCAGTTTTGTGTGTTTTCGTCAATGAAAATGAACACTTTTTTATCAGCGTTAATTTCATCAATTTTTGAAGCATATTGATTGACGTCTCCAAAGTATATTTTTGGAAATGACATGATTATTTCCCTTTGATTTTCCTAATAGCATCTTTAGAATAGGTTGATAAAATTAGTTTACCAGAAATTTTTGCTCTTTCTGTTAAAAGATTATCCCAATTTTCGGTTCCTTCCCAAAAGATTTTTTTTAGTTCTAATGTGGCGCTTTCATGTGACAAGGCTAGTTTACAACACAATTTTTGAACAGCCTCATCCATTTCTTCAGTAGTATCGAAAATAGATGCATACAGACCTTTTTCTTTTGCCCACTCTGCACTATACCAATTTGTGGCATCTATCGCTAGAGTACTCATGGCAGATAGCCCCACTTTTCTTTGTACTGCTGGTCCTACTACGAAAGGTCCAATTCCAATAGCTAGTTCGCTGAGCTTAATAGCAGCATATTTTGTAGCAAAACAATAATCTACAGCACTAGCCATGCCCACACCACCACCAACAGCTTTACCTTGAATTCTTCCAACAATTAGTTTTGGACATTTTCTTGCTGCGTTTATAACTTTCGCAAAACCTGAAAAAAAGGCGATGCCTTCATCAATATTTTCAATAGATTGTAATTCATCAAAACTAGCTCCGGCACAAAAAGTCCTATCTCCGCCAGATTGAAGTTTGATCACTTTAGTCTTGTTGTCCAACCCTGCATCTTCAATGGTTTGAGCCAACTTATTCAATAAAAATGAGGGTAAAGAATTGCTTTGTGGATGAAAAAAAGTAATGGTAGAAATTCCTAATTCATCTGTTTCTAGATGGACGTATCCGTTTTCTTCAGACATAGTGT
>CAZJVX010000142.1:0-4416 GCA_964549345.1 uncultured Flavobacteriales bacterium
TTTTTTGCCGCATCGGGAGCAGAAAAAAAAGAAGTTTTATTATGTTGGTTTTTTCGATTTTCTAAGCTATTTAATATTTCATCTACCGTGATTTCTCTTTTTGTTTTTTTCACAGGGTGTTTGAATAGCCAATCCTCAAACGGTTTAGGAAGTTGATTTGATTTAACAATTTCAGGTGGTTTTTCTTCCTTTGTCTCTTTGTGATCTTGGTCTTTAGTTTCAGTTATTTCCTGAATAATATTATCATTTATAATATTCGAATAGACATTTTCGTTCAACACCTTTTCTTGTTCCTTACTTTCGATATCATCAATATTCGTAACTTCTATCCTTTCTTCGGTGTTTTGTTTTACCACCGAGTTTTCAGATAATTTCTTAAGAAGACTCCTGTCATGAAATCGAATTGCGGTTTTCTTTAATACGTTTTCTACTCCAGTTCTGTTCTGTTTTTTTAAAATAGAATATAAGAAGAAATGGCAAAAACTAGAATAGGGATATTTTACTGATAAGTCATAAATTGCCTCAAGCTCACGATCATTGATTTGATCTTTATTTTGAATTAAAAAATCAATATTTTTAAGTGAAGTATTTACCATTCCCCCCCAAATATTTTATCATAAATATCCTGTGTAAGTTGGAAATTGAGTTCCTCAACTAATTGTTCTTCAATGGATGTGAAATCTCTACTTGCATCATAATCAACAAAGGCACTAAATGGAGAATTATTTAATCCAATAGAATCATTATTTTTAAAGTAAGTGCTTACAGAGACATTCATTTTTACTCTATTTTGAGCTGCGGATTCACTTTGAGCTTGAATATTAATAGGTGATACTAAATAATTGCTTATAACGCCTGTAATTTGTATGTCCCCTTTACTATCAACTAAATCAAGTTTGGTTTGAGCCTGCATGATGTCTCTCAAACTTTCCGTAAATGAAGCAGATAGAAAAGCTCCTCCGATTGTACTGTTGTTTTCAAAAAAATCGACTTGAACGGTATTAGCATCAATTTCTTCTCCACTACCACCACCTGGTTTGAAACTAAACTGAGGAAGAGCACAACTGCCTACACATAAACTAATTACTACAATATGAAAAAATTTATATTTCATTTTAATATTTCATATTCCTTTATTTTTCTATAAAGTGTTCTTTCGGAAATCCCTAATTCTTTTGCTGCATTTTTCCTTCTTCCATTATGTTTTTTAAGTGCTTTTTGAATTAATTCTTTTTCTCTTTCTTCCAGTGATAGAGATTCCTCTATTTCTACACTTTCTTGAAAGGATTCCTGAAAAGTGCTTTGTTCGTTTTTATGTTCAATAGTAAAGTCATTGATTACAGGTGATTGGTGGTTAGAAAGTTCATCCTCATTGGTATGCAGCCGAGTGATTATAGCTGTTTTTTCATTATTACTTAATTCATTGTTATTTATAAGGTCCACAATTACTCTTTTCATTTCAGTTACGTCATTTTTTAAATCAAACAGTACTTTGTATAGTAGGTCGCGTTCTGAAAAACTATCATCTTCTTTCTTTTGATCTATTACCATAGGTAAATTCTTGTTGCCCTTAGAACTTGAAAGATATGCAGATAGAATAACTGAATCCACTTCTCTTTGACTCTCAATAACGGATATTTGCTCAGCTATATTTTTTAGTTGTCTAATGTTTCCAGGCCAATTATAGCTACATAGCTGTTGCACGGCTTCTTCATCTAACTTAATACTTGGCATTCTATACTTTTCTGCAAAATCAGCAGAAAATTTCCTAAATAGTAAATGGATATCGTCCTTTCTATCTCTTAATGGTGGAAGATATATTGGGACTGTACTTAGTCTGTAAAATAGATCTTCTCGAAATTTTCCTTTTTCTATCGCTTTTTGAATATTCTCATTAGTTGCGGCAATAATTCTTACATTGGTTTTTTTGACCTTTGACGAGCCCACTCGAATGTATTCTCCAGTTTCTAGTACTCTTAATAATCTTACTTGGGTAGGTAAGGGTAATTCAGCCACTTCATCTAGGAAGATGGTGCCACCATCAGCCACTTCGAAATAGCCTTTTCTGCTGTCAGTTGCTCCAGTGAATGCCCCTTTTTCATGTCCAAACAATTCTGAATCAATTGTACCTTCAGGAATAGCTCCACAGTTTACAGCGATATATTCGTGATGTTTTCTTGAGCTGTAATGGTGTATAATCTTTGGCATATTTTCTTTACCAGTGCCACTTTCGCCTGTAATAAGAACTGTAATGTCTGTTGGGGCTACTTGAACAGCTACGTCCAATGATCTATTTAAGGCAGGGGTATTACCAATGATGCCAAATCTATTTTTTACGGTTTGTAAATTCATGATAAAACTATTTCACCTTTTAAAGTTGCTGCTGTACAATCTTTGATTATAACAAAAACATAGTCTCCTTTTTTTGCATTTTTTTTTGGGAAGACAATCATCGTGTTTTCGCTATTTCTTCCGCAGAAAAAATCATTTGACTTTTTCGAAGGACCTTCTACTAAAACTTCTACTACTTTACCAATCTGACGTTCGTTGCTTTCCAAAGAATGTTTTCTTTGTATGTCAATAACTTCTTGTAGCCTAGTTTTTTTTATCTCTAGCGGAATATCATCATCAAACTTTCTTTGCGCTAAGGTTTTCGGTCTTTCTGAGTAAAAAAACATGTAGGCAAAATCAAATTTAACCTTATTCATTAAGGAAAGAGTTTCTTCATGCTCATGATCAGCCTCCCCACAAAACCCTGTTATTATATCAGTTGAAATAGCACAACCAGGAATAATTCTTTTAATGGCATCAATTCTGTCAAGATACCACTCTCTAGTGTAACCGCGATTCATTTTTTTGAGAACAGTAGAGCTTCCGGACTGGACAGGTAAGTGAATATAGTTACATATGTTTTTGTACTTTTGCATAACGTGTAACACTTTGTCTGTCATGTCTTTAGGATGTGAAGTAGAAAATCGGACTCGAAGATTTGGAGCTACATGGGCAACCATTTCAAGTAATTCAGCAAAATCTGTGGTAGGATTTTCTTTGTTAATTATTTCTCCCTTCTTATTTATATTCCATCTATAACTATCTACATTTTGACCTAAAAGTGTTACTTCTCTGTATCCGTTTTTGAATAGTTCCTTAGCTTCTGCAACTATGCTTAAGGGATTTCTACTTCTTTCTCTTCCTCTAGTAAATGGAACAACACAAAAAGAACACATATTGTCACATCCCCTCATGATAGAAATAAACGCGGATACTCCGTTATTATCTAGTCTCACAGGGCTGATATCTGCGTAAGTTTCTTCCCTTGATAAGAGCACATTAACACTCTTGTGTCCATCTTCTACTTCTACAAGTAATCGGGGTAAATCTCTGTAGGCATCAGGACCAACAACAAGATCCACTAATTTTTCTTCTTCTAGGAGACTTTCTTTCATTCGTTCCGCCATACATCCTAATATCCCTATTATTAAACTAGGATTACTTTTTTTAAGCGCATTGAATGACTTTAATCGATTTCTTACTGTTGATTCTGCTTTTTCTCTTATGGAACAAGTATTTAATAGAATAAGATTAGATTCTTCAAAATTTCTTGTGGTTTGATAACCATGTTTATCTAAGATTGAGGCTACAATCTCACTATCTGAAAAATTCATTTGACAGCCGTAACTTTCTAAATACAATTTTTTATCACTTTTTTCTGCCCTATCTAATATAGTAGCAGTACCTTGAACTTCTTCTTTTAAAACTTGATTCATTGTTGTTCTGTATTTGTAACAAAAGTATAATTTAAATCAAAAACTGACAATTTGTCAGCGCAAAAATGTAGTTAAATTATCATAATCAAAACAAAATTACACACATTGAAAATTTAAACTAACTTGTTTTTTAGCCTTAATATTTTATTTCTTTGTAGCAAAGATTTTAGTTTTTTTCAAAATCAATGAGTAATTTAGTTATAGTAGAGTCCCCCGCAAAAGCAAAAACAATTGAAGGCTTTTTAGGCAGTGATTTCACGGTAAGATCTTGTTATGGACACATAAGAGAATTGCCGAAAAAAGGGGATCCAATTGATGTTGAAAATAATTTCAATCCGACTTACATAGTTCCACAAGACAAAAAAAAGGTGGTGTCAGAACTTTCGAGTTTAGCTAAAAAATCAAAAATAGTTTGGCTAGCTACTGACGAAGACCGCGAAGGAGAAGCTATATCCTGGCACTTATTACATGCATTAAAATTAAAGGAAGAAAACACGAAGCGAATTACATTCAATGAGATCACTAAGAATGCTGTACTTAAAGCGGTTGATAATCCACGTGATATTGATAAAAACCTAGTAAATTCTCAACAGGCTAGAAGAATTCTTGATCGACTTGTAGGATATGAGCTTTCGCCTGTGCTGTGGAG
>CAZJVX010000143.1:0-4415 GCA_964549345.1 uncultured Flavobacteriales bacterium
CCCTGAGGTCGGGGGTTCGATTCCCCCCCGCGCCACTTACTCGTAATTATTAAAATCCCCAATAAAGCCGCTGCAGCTTGAACATATAATTGTTATTCAAAGCATAAAAGGAATAGTTCATAATTTCAACTAGTTCATCTTCATAAAACTTGTTTTCATTCAAACTAATTTCGTAATGTAAACCCTTTATATGCCGTAATTACATGAAATAGATAAAATCTTATTTTCTTTTTCACATGTGAGATCACGCATTTGAATATAAATAATACTCTCCAAAAATATTCATGGATTTTAAATATATTTACCCAATTTCTAGGCCATAACATAAGGCTTTCCCTATAACAACTTAAAGAGTGTTCTATTGACTAAAGTTATCATGATATTAGAAAGAGATTTTCCACCCGATTTAAGAGTAGAAAATGAAATATCTGCTTTAATAGAACAAGGCATTGAGGTTCATTTAGCATGTTATACCTTTTCAAAAAAGCAAAGTATAGAGTCTTATAATGGATATACTATTCATCGAAAAAAAATTTCACCATTCACTTACAAATCAAGTGTAGGCGCTTTAAAATTTCCTTTTTACTTTAAATTTTGGAAGTCTTTTATCTCGAAACTTTGTAAAGAATATAAGTTCGATGCTATTCATGTGCATGACCTTCCCCTTGCTGAACCTATATATCAAATTGCAAAAAAGTTTGGTCTAAAATCAATTATAGACTTACACGAAAACTGGCCTTTTCATCTTATGGAAACAGCTTATACTAAAAAGCCTTTAGCTAAATTGATTCATAATGATGATGACTGGATTAGATATGAAGAAACCCAAGTAAAACACTTCAATGCTGTAATAACTGTTGTTGAAGAAATGAAAAACCGAATTCAAACCTTAGGAGCCAATAATGTTTTTGTTTATCAAAACGTTCCTAATCTTAATGATTTTGATCTTTCTACGGATCAGGCTAGAAAGAAAGACGATAAAGTACGATTTATTTATGTTGGAGGTATTAATGAAAACAGAGGTATTCAATATACTCTTGAGGGATTTAAGTTATTACTTAAAGATTACACTAACATTAGCTACGAAATAGTTGGTAATGGTCCGTATATATCTCATTTAAAAATGCTTTCTAAGCACTTAGGATTAGAAGAAAAGGTTCATTTTCATGGGTGGAAGAAACAACAAGAAGCATACGAACTTATGAAGGTTGCTGATATATGCGTTATACCACATATACGATCTGTTCAAACAGACTGTTCTTCGCCAAATAAATTGTTCCAGTATTATGTTCAAAAGAAACCTGTCATCTCTAGTAATTGTACTTCAATTGAAAGAGTTTTAAATGAAACCAAAGGTGGCAAAACATATACTGACCAATCGCCTGAAAGCTTTGCGGTTGTTGCCAAAGAATACATAGAAAATAGAGATTCAATTTTATTAGATGGATTAAATGGGTATAACTCGGTTATTGATCGATATAATCTTGAAGTCGAGAAAGTGGAAATAATTAAAGCTTATCAAAAGCTAGGTTTATGTTAAAACAAGTTGATTCTTCTTTAAAAAAGCTAGAAAATTGGTTTGAAAAAAACGGAACCAAAGGTTACGATCCATTCGATGTGAAGGGGTACAATTCGTACACTCTTCAGCTTTGGGACGATTTTAAACTTCTTAATTGGCATCAAATAATTAGTAGATTATTTCTTTTAGATTTTGCTGATTCATATTTCCCCCTTCTAACCAGGAAGTTTCTTTTTGTAAAAAAGAAAGATCATCCTACAGTACATGGCTTATTACTTTCTTCCTATTGTATCCTGTATGAAGTCAATAGAGATGAAAAAGACCTAGAAAAAGCTAAAAAACATGCTGATTGGTTAATTCAAAATCAAATTAAAGACAAAAAGTATACCTCATGGGGAACTCCTTTTAACTGGAAATCAGGAGAAAAAATATTTGGTTCAAATACATCTTTATCTGTTGTCAATGCATGGTGTGGTGAAGGTTTTCATAGATTATACACCATCACAAAAGAAGACAAATATTTAGACATTCTGCAAAGTATTGGAAATAATATTGTTGAAGAAATTGGGTATATCCGGCTAAATGAAAATGAAATATGTTTTTCTTATTCAAGTGAGAAAAAGGACTACATATTAAATGCTAACTTGTTTGCTGCAGAATTTATTCTAAGAACGGCTAAATTAATAGACAACCATCAGTGGGTTGTGTTAGCTAACCAGGCTACTTCATATGTCCTTAGAAATATAAAGAAAGAAGGATATTTACATTATTTCGGAGATGAACAAAATCAGCCCACTGAAAATGACGTTTACCATAGTGGTTATGAAATAAGAATGCTTTATCGAATAGCTGAATTAAGCACTAGGGATGATGTTAAAAAAGCCGCTGAAAAATACCTCTCTTACTTTGTTGATTCATATTTTGACACAAGTGGTATAAAGTTCAAGAAATCACACAAACTACCCATCGATATTACTGGCTGTGCAGAAGCCATTACAACCTTGAGTTTACATGCTAACGAACAAGGTGAAAAAGAATTAAGTCAACTTATGAACTTTATGACTAACAAGTTCCAGTCAAAAAATGGAGCGTTTTATTACAGAGTACTTAAAACAGGGTATTTAATTAAAGCTCCTTATGTTCGCTGGGGACAAGCATGGATGTTTTATGCTTTAACTACTTATATACATGAGCAAAGATAAATTAGTTGTCATTGGAAATTCAGTAACTATTCGTGTTCGTCCTGAAGACAGTTCGCTTACCTATGCTAATATTATAGCTAATAAACTTAAACTTGAACTCATTCACATAGGAGAAGGAGCTTTACTCCTAGAAGAGTTTTTAAAACAGCAAAAACATCAAAAAATACCTGAAAATTCACATGTTATTATCAATTTTGGGATTGTAGATGCTTGTACACGTCCAATACCTAAATCGCTGTATAATTTCATGATGGAAATTGATAAAAGTTCTTTTAAACAAGCCAGAAGACTTATCCGATTTATGGAAAATAAATTCAGAACAAAGCTGGTTAAATTAAAGGGAAAAAAAAGTTGGACAGACAAAGATAAATTTATTCAACAAATGAATAATCTTATTGATATTCTTAAGTCCAAAAATTGTAGCTATTCTATACTTGGTATTAATTATCCTAACAACAGAATTGAAAGTATTCTTCCTGGATCACAAGGTAATGTAGTTCTATTCAATAAAGAACTTGAAAAGTTTAACAATTATATTTCAGTTCATGATTTAAATCATCAAGATTACTTTCCAGATGGTATACATTACAACTCTAAAGGGCATCAGCTAATCACAGATAAAATAATTAATCAATATATTCTCTTAAATAGTAATTAATTTATTCTGAAAAGCCGCAACAGTTGTACTCTATAATTAGTTAAACTCGTGCTTAACTCAAATTTCACCAATAGCACTAAAAATATTCCCCCAGCCAAAGTTGTGTTTAGTATAATTCTTAGCAGCCCTGTTTGTATTAAATCAGATATAAAAACTTGTAAAATTATTACCACTAATGAGGCTGATAGAATCAATAAATGAGAACTAGAGAACGGTAATACTCTTAACTTCCAGTACAAAATAATTCCTCTAATTAAATTGTATAATAAAACAGTAATAGCAGTAGCTATGGCTGTTCCTGTTATGAGTAATTCATCATTTATAAAAATAAGGTTCAATCCAACAGTAGTAAACAATAGTACTACCAACAAAACAATATTATACTTATAGTATTTACTTAAAATTAAAATCTCTGAATTAACACCCCATAACGCGTCAAATACTTTAGCTGCTCCAAGAATGATAACCACCCACTTTCCAGATAAATACATCTCTGAATTTGGTAAAAACTCAAGTAAATCACCTATGCTTAAATACATACATAAAAACAAGAAAGAGCTCATAAAAAATAAGGTTATCGAACTTTCCTTATAAACCTCTTCTATTTTTCTTGTATCGTTATCTGTAAATGCTTTTGATATACTGGGAATCAAAACTTGATTTACTGACCTTCTTGGTATTTCTATTATTGATGAAAATGCCATTGCTACACTATAAATACCTGCTGAAGCTAAGCCAATTATCCCACTAGTCATTAACGTATCTATCTTATTTATGAATACAGTGCTCCCAAAACCAATAAGCATTATCCCTCCATAACCCAGCATCTTTGTTCTTTCGATTCCAGTTACGGATAGTACTGGAATTGAACTGGTTCTAGTTTTATAAAAAGAATGTACCCAAAGAACAACAGTCCCCAGTAAAACCAAAGAAGTCACAAAAATTATGGATTGATCAAAATTAAAAAATGACAGACCATACCCTGTGAAAGCCAATAACACGGCTACTCTAAGCCATAAAGAATTATATAAATTAA
>CAZJVX010000144.1:0-4408 GCA_964549345.1 uncultured Flavobacteriales bacterium
GATGAACCCTAAGACACTAGCTATTGAACCAAATATAGCAAAGTCTTGGGATATAAATGATGAGCAAACTGAATACACATTTCACTTGAGGAACGATGTTAGCTTTCATGAAGATACGTGTTTTTCATCGACTGAAGAAACTTTAATGACAGCCAATGACGTTGTTTTTTCCATTGAACTAATGTGCGGAGAATTTTATAATGGTGGCTACAACTTGCTCATGAAAAACCTAATAGGAGCAGAAGCATTTTATAATGATGAATGCGACTCCATTTCAGGTATCGAAGTAATTAATGACTCTACCATTACGTTTAAATTGTCCGAGCCGGCTCCTACCATCATCTATCTACTTGCCTCATCAAAAGCCTCTATCATTAGTGAAGTTGCTTACAACGCATATGGTCATAATTTAAGTGTAGGGAATGGTCCTTTCACTTTTTTAGAAGTAAATGCAGACAGTAGTGAAATATCATTAGGAAAAAATAAAAACTACTTTAGAACAAGCAATAATGGAGAAAAACTTCCCTATCTTGATGGAATTCACATTAAAATTGTCGAGAATGAAAAAGAAAGAACTGATTTGTTTTTGAACAATGAAGCTATGGTTCTTTTTGACATCTCAGAAAATAAAGTAGAGTCCTTATTTGAATCTCATCATTCCTCTTTCGATAATGGTGTTTTTGTGGTAGATCGGAAACCTGTAATGGCTACGGATTGTTACGAATTTAATTTGAGCCGTACACCTTTCAATAACGTCCACGTAAGAAAGGCATTTGCGCACGCAATCAATAAAAATAAACTAATTGACAATGTATTAAACGGACAAGGCAGAATAGGAAATAAAGGAATTGTTCCTGTTGTTAACACTCTAAAAAACTACAATTTTGATACCATACAAGGTTATAATTACAACCCTGAACTTGCAAAAGAACTTTTAGCTAAAGCAGGTTACCCAAACGGTGAAGGGTTTCCGGAGGTAGTCTTAGAGTTAACATTTGGTCATCCCCTACAAGAAAATGTGGCTAAAGAAGTTCAAAATCAGTTAAACAATACGCTTAATATTGTCATCACCATTGAAGAAGAAAAAATGAGTACGCTTATTGACAGAGCAGCGCATGGAAAATCCCAAATGAATCATTTTACATGGTTAGGTGAATATCCCTCTCCGATGGATTTCCTCAATGTATTTTATGGTGGTATTGACCTTGAAAATGACACATCATACTCATGGCCCAATACTACTAGATACAGAAATAAAGAATACGATGCTATCCTAGAGAAAGCACTTACTACTTCGGACAAAGAAAATAGATTTAGATTGTATGAAAAAGCAGAATCTATTCTCATGAATGATGTTCCAGTAATCATACTATGGTATCCGGAAGTATATAACATTATACATGGAGATGTCCACAATTTATTCTTCAACGAAATATTACATTTCGACTTTTCTTGTGTTTATTTGAGTTGAAAATGTTTGGATTATTTAAAAAAAAATCAAAGAAAGATATCCTTTTAGCTAAATACAAAAAGTTAAATGAGGAAGCATATAAGCTCTCCCATCACGACCGAAAAGCAAGTGATCAAAAGCTAAAAGAAGCCAATGACATCCTTGAAGAAATCAATGCTTTAGAAGAGAAAGCATAATGAAAGATAGAGTACTTTCAAAGTCCATCATCCAGGTATTAACTCATGATGCCGAAAATGCATATAATTATAAACAAATTGCAGCTGTTCTAGGAATTAAGGATCCCTACATACGGAAAAGAATCGTCACCTTATTAGATCAACTAAAAAAAGATGGACAATTAGATGAAATCTACAGGGGTAAGTATCAAATTAAAGATGGATCTCAAGAGCTTACTGGTTACATTCAATTTATAAGTAAAGGGGGTGCTTTTTTTATTCACCCTAATATTCAAAAAGACATTTATATTCACCCTTCAAACCTAAATAAGGCATTAAATGGAGATAAAGTTCTCATTAAAATAGTGTCTTTTAAAGGTAAAAGTGAGGGGAGGGTATTAAAAGTACTGGAAAGAACTAAAAAAGAATTTACAGGTATTTTGGACGGAAATAAAAATGTATTTTTCTTAATTCCAGACGATAAATCAGCTAAAACTCACTTCTTCATTGACAAAAAGCACCTAAATGGAGCAAAAAAGGGCCAAAAAGTGAAAACGAAATTTTTGTCTTGGCCTAAGCATGTAAAAAGTCCACAAGTAGCGGTAACAGAAATCATTGGAAACCCTGGTGAACTAAATGTAGAAATGAATTCCATTTTAGCAGAGTTTGGGTTTCCTTCGAGATTCCCAAAGCGTGTTTTAAATGAAGTTGAACTTATTAAAGAACCCAATTACGCCATTGAATCAAAAAAGAGGAAAGATTTTAGAACTAAAACTACTTTTACCATCGATCCAAATGATGCAAAAGATTTTGATGATGCCATTAGTATTACTTTTTTAGAATCGGGTAATATGGAAATTGGTGTACATATTGCTGACGTGGGTCATTATGTTAAACCTGAATCTTTCCTTGATAAAGAGGCTATGCTAAGAGGAAATAGCGTATACCTAGTTGACCGAGTAATTCCCATGCTTCCGGAACGCTTAAGCAATGAACTTTGCTCACTTAGGCCTCATGAAGATAAACTTACTTTTTCTGCAGTTTTTGAATTGGATCCAAATTGTACCGTATTGTCCAGTTGGTTTGGAAAAACCATTATTCACTCCGATCACAGATTTACTTATGAAGATGCTCAAGAAATTATTGAAGGTGGGGACGGTCCATTTAAAAAGGAAATAACTCAAATAAATAAACTAGCTCAACAATGTAGAAAAAAACGTCTTTCAAATGGGGCGTTAAATGTAAAGAGTAATGAAGTACGATTCAGACTAGATGAAGAAGGAGAGCCAATAGAAACTGTACTTAAGATTTCCAAAGAAGCTCATCAGCTCATTGAAGAGTTTATGTTATTAGCCAACAGAGAAGTAGCTAAAAAACTAGCTAAACCTGAAAAAAACATCAAGAAGGGTATCAACATATTTCGAATTCATGATAATCCAAGTGAAGAGAAATTAAATGACCTAAAATTATTTCTAACTAGCATGGGATATGAAATAGTTCGAAAAAAAAATAAACCCATCACCTACTCTCTAAATAACATCATGAAAGATGCTGAAAAGAGAGGAGAGCTGGATTTAATTTCACCTATGATTATACGTGCCATGTCAAAAGCCGTTTACAGTACAGATAATGTGGGGCATTATGGCCTAGCGTTTGACTATTACACACATTTCACTTCTCCAATTAGAAGATATGCAGACTTAGTGGTCCACCGATCATTAATTGATTTTTTAAACGAACAAAAGATAGGTACAGACTCCAAACACCTCAACCACATATGTAATCATATTTCAAAAATGGAAAAACAAGCGGTTGATGCGGAACGAGCTTCTATTAAATACATGCAAGTTAAATTTCTAAGTAAATTTATTGGTGACACATTTGAAGGTACAATATCTGGATTAACAGAGTGGGGAATGTATGTAGAATTATCAGAGAATAAGTGTGAAGGAATGATTTCTTTGAAGAGCATGTCGGACGATCAATATTTTTTTGATCCTGGAACCATGACCGTTACTGGTTACCACAGTCAAAATTCATTTAAAATGGGACAGGAAGTAAAAGTAAGAGTCAAAAAAACCAATCTTTTTAAGAGACAAATTGATTTTATCCTTGAAGATTAATTTTTAATAAACGATTTCGTTTGAATAGTCTTGTTTTGATGGGATATCTTAGCATGATAAAAACCCGCTTTGAATGATCTTACATTTAATGGAATCGTAAAGTCATTAATATCCATTAGTTCCAGAACCTCTCTTCCAGCACAATCAAAAACTAAAATCTGATCCATTTTTTCTTCAGACGAAACCCTTAATTCGTCCTTTGCCGGATTTGGATAGATTGTTGTTTCTATTGATAGCTTGTCACTAAGAGATGTGGTGTTGTTATATGAAATATTGATATTGTCAATATAAAGATCATTACCACCTCCAGAAATAAATTCTAGTTTGAATCTAAAATTAGAAACACACATATTCCCAACTAAACTGGAAACAGAAGCTTCATTCCATTCAGAAAATGTTGGTGTAAAGTTAGACTGAATTGGAGCTGTTTCCAATGAACTTGTAGGAATTACTTTTCTTACAGACCATGTCTTACCACAATCATTGGACCCTAAAACTTTTAAACGATCCGTATTTTCATAACTTCTTTTAGCAAAAGCATATCGAAAAGTGAAATAGGCTTTAGTGGTATCGCTTATGTTTATTGTTTTACTTTCAATCTCATGCTTAGTTCCATCAATTAGGCCACCAACTCCACCATTATTCACTTTTATGCAATA
>CAZJVX010000145.1:0-4402 GCA_964549345.1 uncultured Flavobacteriales bacterium
CTATCCAATTTGGATTTCCACTATCATACATTTGTTTGCAATAAACTAGGAAAAATAGATTTAATCCAATATTTATTCCTACGTTTAAAAAGTTTATAAGGGCAAATTTTTTGGCTTTTTCTTTCAGTCTTAAATTAGCAAGTGGTATGGCAGAAATGGCATCAATTCCTACAATCAAACTAAACCAAATAATGTATTCAGCGTGGTCTGGATACTTTAGCAGAATAGCAATATCATTAGAAAATAGACTTGCTATTAAAATGAAAACAGAAGATGTCGCGGTAATAGAAAAAAGTGTATTACTGTAGATAGATTTCCTTTCATTTGGTTTATTGGTTGAAAATCTAAATAAAGCGGTTTCCATTCCATAGGTGAGAAAGACTACTAAAAAAGCTACATAAGCATACATTTCAGTAATAATTCCATATTGTTCATTTGAATAAATATGAACATAAAAAGGGGTAAGTAAGTAGTTAAGAAATCTTCCGATTATACTACTTGACCCATAAATGGCAGTTTGACCGATTAATTTTTTGAGTGCACTCAAAAATTAGGTTTTCTTTTTTCCATAAATGCGGTAGTACCTTCTATAAAATCTTCACTTCCGAAACAATTTCCAAATTCATTTATTTCTTTTTCAAAACCATTTTCTCTGTGGTTAAAACCAACATTAATTGATTTTATAGCGGCCGTAATTGCAGTAGGTGAATTGTGAGAAATAGATTTTATTATTTCTAAGGCTTTTGGAAGGAGTTCATCTATGCTAACAACGTAATTCACCAGCTTATATTGCAAAGCTTCTTTGGCATCAATCATTTTTGCAGTTGTAATAAGTTCTATGGCTTTACCTTTCCCAATTAATTGAGGAAGACGCTGTGTTCCACCATAACCAGGAATTACACCCAGACTCACTTCAGGTAATCCCATTCTCGCATTTTCGGATGCAATTCTCATGTGGCAAGCCATGGCTAATTCTAACCCACCACCAAGCGCAAAACCATTCACAGCTGCGATAACAGGTTTAGGATAATGCTCTATAAAATCAAATAGCTTTTCTTGTCCTGAACGAGCTAATTCTTTTCCTTCTTTTTTATTAAAGTGTGCAAATTCTTTGATATCTGCACCAGCAACAAATGCTTTATCTCCAGAACCGGTAATGATTACACCTCTTACATCCTTATTTTTTGAAAGTGTTGATAGCGCATGGTTGATTTCTTCAATGGTGTGTTTATTTAACGCATTAAGTTGTTTGGGTCTATTTATGGTAATAATGGCTGCATTTCTTTGAGTGTCTACTAAAATATTTTCCATTTTATTTGAATTAAAGACTTTAAAATTAAGTAAAATAAGGAGTCTTTAATCTTATCTTTTGACCAACTTTTTTTTAATTACTGAAAGAAGTAAAATTCCTGCCCAATATACTACCAAAAGCGAGCCCACTTTTTTAAAAATGGTTAAAAACACATTACCAAAAAACCCTTCTACAAATATGATTTGATAGATTTTAAATGCTGAAATGATAGCCGTAAAAATCGCATGAAAAATAATTTGTTTTTTTGTTAAAATCCCCATTATAAATCTCAATCATTATACACTTAAAAGTATGAATTTTGAATTAGAAAAAGCATGGAATGGTTTGTTAAATTTATTCCATTATTGATAATATAGAAGTACCCAGATGTTGATTCCTTCCATTTTGTAATCGGCTAACAAGAGCTAAATTTTGAAACAGGTAAATTAAGCAAAGATCAAAAGTTAGAGGTTATTCATATGGCCTATGATCGGTATTCATTCCTTATGGGTATTACGAAGTGCTAGGAAGAGATAGTGAAGGTTGGATAAACTTTAAATCAATCAAAAAGTTCCCAAACTTAAATGCAGAGGATCAACAAATCATGCTAAAAGAAGCCATTTTAGACTATTATAAGTAAATGGTTTTTTCTGTTGTTGCTCTTTCTTCAACTTGTATGACACCAACAAATACATTATTTACTTCTATATCAAGAACGGCAAACCCTGCTTGCCCATCTTTATAATATTCAGAAAAATCAAAATTCGCCACACCTTGATCAGACGTGGTATTTTGTTCATTAATTATAGAAGTATTTATACCACTTGGATCGTCATAAAATAATCTAACAGTAGCACCGCTAACAGGTGAATTATTAGAGTCATTTAGCACTGTTATAGTAGCAATTGTACTTTTAGGTTTATAACATGAATACGAAATAAAAAGTATAGCCAATAAAGTGACATATTTGGCCCAATTTGTGCTAATATTTGAATAATTTTCTCTAATCATAGAGTATTTATTTAATTTGCAATATAAATAATTTAATATTTAAATTAATGAAGTACGTTTCTAAAAATAAATTTCTAGTTCTTTTTTCTACCTTATTACTTACCGCCCTTGTTTTGGGTTCCTTTGTCAAGAAAGGTGATGAAGTTGAGGTAATTATGACTACTTCAAAAGGGGAACTCATTTTAAAATTATATAATCAAACACCTATACACAGGGACAATTTTGTTAATCTTATCAATAATCAATTTTATAATGGAATATCTTTTCATAGAGTAATTAAAAACTTTATGGCTCAGGCAGGAGATCCTAATTCGAGAGATCCTGAGTATACTGGTAGTCTTGGAAATAACAGTGAAGGGGAAACCCTCCCCGCTGAAATATATCCATCTTTGTTTCATAAAAAGGGTGCTTTAGCTGCTGCCAGAATGGGGGATCAAGTTAACCCTGAAAAAAGATCGAGTGGTAGTCAATTTTATATTGTACAAGGTAAAAAGTATAATAGAAACCAATTAACACAAATGGAAGCCAGAATAAATCAACAACTAGAAGGAAATCTTGTGGGTATATTTTTAAAAGACTCATCTAATAGAGAATACATGAACAGAGTTAAAGTTTGCCAACAAAATGGGTGGATGGATAGCCTCAATGTGGTAATAGGTGAAATTAAAAATATGGTTCTTAAAGACGTAGATAAGTTTACATTTTCAGAAGAGCAATTGAAAGCCTATGAAACCGTAGGTGGGACTCCTTTTTTGGATAACGGATACACTGTTTTTGGTGAAGTAGTTAGTGGAATAGATATTATTGATTCCATCTGCACAACTCCAACACTTCCTGGTGATAAGCCTCAAGAACCAATCATCATATTATCTGTCAAAATTAATTCATAACATGTTCGATCAAATACACACTATTTTAGACGAGGTCAATGAATTTGAATCTACTGATCTCAAAGAGATTGAAGCATTTCGAATTTCATACTTAGGTAAAAAAGGAAAGATAACGAGCTTGTTTCAATCTTTTAGAGATGTTCCTGTTGAGCACAAGAAAGAGTTTGGTCAAAAACTTAATATATTAAAAAATACAGCTACTGAAAAGGTAAATGCATTAAAACAAAATGCCAACAAGGGGAAAAAGTCCCAAAACAATATTGATTATTCATTAACTCCGCAGCCAACGAATCTTGGATCTAGACACCCAATCTCCATTATTCGTGAACAAATCATTGGTGTTTTTTCACAAATAGGATTTTCTGTTTCTGAGGGACCTGAGATTGAAGACGATTGGCATAATTTCACAGCTCTAAATTTTCCTGAAGAACATCCTGCGCGTGATATGCAAGATACTTTTTTTATTAGTGAGGACATAGCATTAAGAACACACACGTCTTCTGTCCAGGTGAGGGTTATGGAAAGTCAAAAACCTCCTATCCGCACCATTTCACCTGGAAGAGTATATAGAAATGAAGCCATTTCAGCTAGAGCTCATTGCTTTTTTCACCAGGTTGAAGGACTTTATATTGACGAAGGTGTTTCATTTGCTGATATGAAACAAACGTTACTTTTCTTTACAAAGGCAATGTTTGGTGAACAGACGAAAATTAGACTTAGACCATCCTATTTTCCATTTACCGAGCCCTCAGCAGAGTTAGATGTATCATGCACTATTTGCAAATGTAAAGGATGTAATGTGTGTAAATATTCAGGTTGGCTTGAAATCATGGGCTGTGGTATGGTAGATCCTAACGTTCTAGAAAACTGCAACATTGATCCAAAAAAGTATTCTGGCTTTGCTTTTGGAATGGGAATTGAACGCATTGCGCAACTTATCTATGAAGTGAATGACCTCAGATTATACTCTGAAAATGACTTAAGATTTTTAAGGCAGTTTAAATCCGCAAATTAAATAATGAGGTTTATCCTTTTTACAGGCAAAGGTGGAGTGGGAAAAACAACTATTGCTTCTGCTACTGCTTTAAAAATATCTGATAGCGGATTAAAAACACTTTTGATTTCCACTGATCCCGCTCATAGTTTATCAGATGCCTTATCCATAAAGTTAAAGCCAGAACCCCAATTAGTTGAGGAGAACTTATGGTGT